>JBOGXS010000021.1:0-4117 GCA_050693815.1 Thermoleophilaceae bacterium
GCTCGAGATGTCGTCGTAGAGCGCCGCCGTCTCCTCGCTCGGGCGCAGCCCCCGTACGGCCAGCGCGTCGCTGAGGGTGCGAAACCGGCGCAGTGCCGCGTGCGTGTCGCCGGCCGCCGCGTGGGAGCGCATCAGCTCGCGCGCGGCCGGCTCGTCGGCCGGATCGGCGCGCGCCAGGTCGCGCCAGCGCCCGGACTCCCTCAGCAGCTCGAGGTGCAACGAGCGCAACCGCTGGCGCGGCTCCTCCGCCCAGTCGGAGTAGCGATCGTCCGGCAGGAGCTCGCCGGTGTAGAGCTCCGGATCGCCGCTCGACTCGAAGCGCTCGGTGTCCACGACCACCTGCGCGTCGGGAGCGAGCTCGACCTGCCCCGCGCGCAGCCTGACGGACTGGTCTCCGAGGGCGCTGCGGGCGAAGTGAGCGGCGCGGTGGAGGTTGCGCTTGCCGGCCTCCGCGTCGAGGTGAGGCCAGAGTGCCTCGATCGCCTGGTCGCGTGCAAGCCGGAAGCGGGGGGCCAGCGCGAGCAGCTTCACCAGGTCGCTGCCGCTGCGCCGGCGCCCCCAGGCCTCCTCGGGCACCGTCCGCCCGTCCACCTCGACCTCGAAGCGGCCGAGGAGCCGAAGCTCGAGGCGCTTCATGGCTCGCAATCTTGGCCGCTCAGAGCCGCGAGCGGGCCGGCTGTGTCAGGGCCCTGACCCTACGAGCCGGCGGCCGCCGGCTGGGGGTCCTCGTTCACCACGACCGTGCCGGCGACGGGGACGATCTCGTCGACCGGGAGGAAGGCCCGCGAGGCGTGCTCGCGGATCGCCTCCGGCCCGGTGGCCTGGTAGATGCACACCGTGCCCACCTGGCCGTCCTCCTCGGCGAGCGCGTAGCTGCGGATCCAGCGCACCTGGTCCGGCATCTGCTCCTTGCCGACGCGCGCCGAGCGCTCCGCCGCCTCCTCGAGGTCCTCGGGCGAGGTCCAGCCGCTGCGCCGGAGGATCGCGTAGGTCTGCATGACAGCTCCTTCGATCGGGTACGGCGCCGATCCTAGCCAGCGGTCCTTCCTGGAAGCTTCCAAGAGGCCTTCGGCCACCGGTGGGCGCTGGAGGGCCGGCCCTAGCGGCGCCGCAGCGCGAGAATCACCACGTCGTCCCTGAGCTCTCCGGCCCAGCCGACCGCGCGGTCGTGGAGCGCGTCGACCAGTTGCTGGGAGCTCTCCAGGTACCGCAGGTCGGTGAGCGCGTGCTCCAGCTCGGACTCGCCGAACTGCTCGTCGCCGCGCCGTGCCTCGGATAGGCCGTCGGAGTAGGCGAGCAGCAGGTCGCCCGGCTCGAGCCGCGCCGTCTGCGTCTCTCGCGCCACGCCGTCCTCGATGCCGAGCGGCAGGCCGCCCGCATCCAGCTCGCGCCGCTCCCCGCTCGTCGCGATCAAGAGCGGCGCGAGGTGGCCGGCGTTGCAGTAGCGCAGCTCGTCGCCGGCCAGGAAGCCGAAGAAGACCGTCACGAAGCTGTCGCCGGGCAGCCGGGCGCGCAGCAGCGTGTCGGTGTCCTGCAGGATCTGGGCGGGGCTCGAGCAGTCGAGGCTGCGCGCGTCGACGTAGAAGCGCACCATCGCGGCGGGCGCGGCCACCTCAAGGCCCTTGCCGCTCACGTCGCCCACGAGAACGGCCGCGCGATCGTCACCGGCCAGCCAGGCCCCGTAGATGTCGCCGCCGCTCGAGTGCCGCCCCGCGGGCTCGTAGCGGATCCCGAGGTCGAAGCCCGGCAGCCGCTCGGGGCCCGCGGGCGCGAAGCCGCGCGCCAGCGCGCGCACGAGTTGCTGCTCGTGCTGGTGATCCGCCGCGTTCGCGATCGCGGCCGCCGCCAGCCGCGCGAACTTGACCATCTCGCCGAGGTCGGTGTCGCTGAAGAAGTCCGACTCCTCGTGGGCGACGCTCAGCACGCCGAACAGCCGCGGCCCCAGCTCGATCGGCACGTGCGCGAAGGAGGCGATCCCCTCGCGCTCGAGCACCCAGCCGAGGAACTGGTCGCTGTCCTCCTCGAGGGAGCGGTACGGGATCCGGCTCTCCGCGACCGATCCGATCATCCCCTCGCCCAGCCGGAAGCGGGCGCTTGCGAGCTCGGCGGAGAAGCCCGAGGCGGCCACGACCTCGAGCTCTTCGACCGGCGGTACGTAGTGCGTCAGGAGGGCCTTCGTCCCGCCCGTCAGGACGAGGGCCTGCTCCACGATCCGCCCGTGCACGGCCGCGGGGTCGAGCGATTCCGCGACAGTCTGGCCGGCCCGGCTCAGGGCGAGCTCCTGACGTCGCCGGCGCCCCTCCGCGTCCAGCAGCGCGGCGCGATCGATTGCCACGGCGGCGAGGTCGGCGAAGATCGACACCGTCCGCAGCGCGGGCTCCTCCAGCGGCGGCAGCGGTGGGGTCGCCGAGATCGCCAGGACCCCGAGCGTTCGCCCGTCCGACGTCTGGACGGGGCACGAGATCGTGGACGCGTGCTTGTACCAGGCCCAGGTGAGGGCCGCCTGCGAGGGATCGAGATCGCGCTCGAGCCGCTCCCGCATGGAGCTCGCGCCCGGCCAGCGCTCGACGTGGCGAAGCAGCAGCGGACCGCCCTGCTCGATGGCCCCCTCGGTGATTCCCGGACGCTCCCGGTCGTAGCGCCGGCTCAGGATCGGTCCCAGGGCGGCCTCGATCTCCCCGGTGGAGAACCAGGAGGCCGCGGGACGGATCGTCTCGATGTCCCAGTCGACGACGAGGAAGGAGGCCGCATCGATCGGGAGCAGGCGCCGGACGTTCGTGATGATCTCGTCGAGCGTCGCCTCCAGCGATGTCTCTGCCCTATCCGTGCCGCCCTCCACGCCGCCTATCTTGTGGCCGTGCGCCCCGAGGAGCAAGAGCTTCGCGTGCGCGACGCGGTGCCCGTGGACGCCGAGCGCGTCGCGGGCATCGCCCGGCGGGCGTGGCCCGCCGCGTATCGCGGCCTCTTCGACAAGAGCTTCATCGACCTGGTGCTCGACCAGGCTTACCACCCGGCAGCGATGCGCGACAGGATCGAGGAGGCCCGGGGGGCCGACGCGGAGTTCCTCGTCGCGGACGAGGCCGGCCACGCCGTCGGGTTCCTGCACTTCGGGCCCGGCGAGCGCGGGGCCGAGCTGCGCGCGCTCTACGTCGAGCCGGAGCGCATCGGGGCGGGCATCGGCCACGCGCTTCTCGGCGAGCTGAACCGCCGCCTGCGCCCGGGGACGGAGTACGTGGCGCTCGTCCGGGAGGGCAACGATCTCGCCATCCGCTTCTACGAGCGGCACGGCTTCGAGCAGGCAGAGCTCGTCAACGGGTTCGACGTGTTCGCCGCCCATCACGGCCTTCGCCCACCCGCCGAGGAGCGGTGCGGGCGCGACCCCCTGATGCGCTATCGGGTCCCGGCCGGCACCGGCTAGGCCCCGTGCTCGAACGTCCGCAGCGCGTCGTCGGGCCGCGACCTAGTACACGCGTCCGTAAGTTCCGCCGGTTTCGGCGGCGTCTGGCCGCGCCTGGCTGCGGCCGGCGGACTCGCCGATGCTCAAGCATCGACTCCGTCCACCGGACTTGCCAGCCACGCCCAGTCGCTCGCCGATTCCCGACGGAACTTCCGACCGCGCGTACTAGCCCGTCACTTCACCACCAGCTTCCCGCGCTGGCCGAGCTGCCAGTGGCCGCCCACCGAGCAGAGGTAGAAGTACCTGCCCGGCTTCAGGTTGACCGTCCCCCTGATCTTGCCGACGCCCGTGGTGGTCCCGCCGAGGTCCTTGTGGCCCGGGGCGAAGCAGCAGCGCTTGCCCGTCTGGATCCGGACGTTGTGGCCGAGCTCGGTCGAGTTGGCCAGCTCGATGCCGATGCGTCCAGCCGGTGCCGTCAGACGCTTCTTGTCGAAGGTGATCTGCCCCGGCTTCGTCTCCACCGCCAGCTTCAGCACGGTTCCGGGCGGTTCCGTCCCGGCCTCCTTCGGCTTGCCTGTCCCCGCTCCGGCGGGCGGGTCGTCGTCGCTCCCGCAGCCCGCCGCGAGCGCCGCGGCCACGAGGCCGGATGCGAGATAGGTCGCTCTCATGCGGTCTCACCCCCTTCGGAAGGGGCCGCGCGTGCCCTCATCGGGCCCGCCG
>JBOGXS010000022.1:0-12796 GCA_050693815.1 Thermoleophilaceae bacterium
CGCCCGGGCCGGGCCGGGCCGGGAGCCCGAGCCGCGCCAGCGGCGCTTCTGCGACTCGAGCGTGGAGGCGTTCCTCGCGCGGGTGGACGAGTTGCGCGACTGGGCGGCCGTCGAGGAGGGCGTCGGGGTGGGCGTGGCCGCGCACTCCGCCCGCGCCGTACCGGCGGACTGGCTCGAGGCGATCGCCGCCTACTCGGAGCAGCACGGCCTCGTGCGCCACGTGCACGCGGCCGAGCAGCGCCGGGAGCTCGAGGAGGTGCGCTCCGAGCACGGCTGCTCGCCGATCGAGCTGCTCGAGCGCGCCGGCTTCCTGGGCCCGCGCGCCAGCGTGGTGCACGCCATCCACGTGAGCGCCGCCGACGTCGAGCTGCTCGCGGCCGGCGGCGCGACGGTGGTGAGCTGCCCGACCACGGAGGGCAACCTGGGCGACGGCCACCCGCCGCTGCTGGCGTTTCGCGACGCCGGCGTGCCGCTGGCGATCGGCAGCGACTCCCAGGTGCGGATCGACCCCTTCGAGGAGGCCCGCGAGCTGGAGACACTGGCCCGCCGCGAGGGCCAGACCCGCCACGCGCTGCTGGCCGCGAGCGGCGACCTGTGGACCGGGCTCAGCCGGGCCGGAGCGCGCTCACTGGGCCTCGAGGGGATCGGCGAGATCGAGCTCGACACGGAGCACCCCGACCTGCGTGGCATCGACCCGGCGGACCTGCCGCTCGCGCTGGCCACCTGCGCATCGGCCGCAGTGGTGCGCCAGGCTTAGCCGGCGCGCTGGGCGCCCACGATGCCCTCGCCCAGCTTGACCCCGACCCGCTCGGCCACCAGGTCGAGGTCGGTGCGGTGCTTGACGATGATCGACATCGTGCGCTCCAGCACGGCCCTGTCCACGTCCTCGGCGCCGAGCAGCAGCAGCGCGCGCGCCCAGTCGATCGACTCGGCGATCGAGGGCGGCTTCTTCAGGTCCAGCGCGCGCACCATGTGCACCACCTCGACCAGCTTGCGAGCAATCCGCCCGTCGAGCTCGGGAGCGTGCAGGTGGACGATCTCGAGCTCGCGCTCGACCGTCGGGTAGTCGAGCCACAGGTAGAGGCAGCGGCGCTTTAGCGCCTCGGTCAGCTCGCGCGAGTTGTTCGAGGTGAGCAGTACGAGCGGGCGGGTCCGGGCCTCGACCACGCCCAGCTCGGGGATGGAGATCTGGAAGTCGGAGAGGACCTCCAGCAGCATGGCCTCGAACTCCTGGTCGGTCTTGTCGATCTCGTCGATCAGGAGCACGACCGGCTGGTCCGCGGAGATCGCGGTGAGCAACGGTCGCGAGAGCAGGAAGTCCTGGCCGAAGATGTCCTCCTTGACGTGCTCCCAGCCGGCGTCGCGGGCGTCGGTCTGGATGCGCAGCAGCTGCTTGCGGTAGTTCCACTCGTAGAGCGCCTTGGCCTCGTCGAGGCCCTCGTAGCACTGGAGCCGGATCATGGTCCGCTCGGTCGCGCGGGAGAGCGCCTTGGCCAGCTCGGTCTTGCCCACGCCGGCGGGTCCCTCGACCAGCACCGGCTTGCCGAGCCGGGCGGCGAGGTAGGCCACCAGCGCGGTGGACTCGTCGGCGAGATACCCCACCTCGCCGAGCCCCGTGCGCGAGGCCTCGATCGACTGGAACGTCAAGCTCATCCGGTTCGAAGGATACTTTCGCCTCCTTGGCCCCCGCCTGGCTGCTCGCCCAGATAGACCTGCCCGGCCTCGGTGAGGAGGGTCCCGACGACCTGCGCTCCCTGCTCGCGGTGTCCTTCATCCTGATCGGGGTGGGCTTCGTGATCGGCGTGCTCGGCCACGTCACCCAGCTGCGGGCGCTGGTGATCGCCGGCATCGTGCTCATCTTCGCGGGCACGGCGTTCTTCATTCTGGCGGTCGGGCAGTACGGCTAGTGGGCGTGTACTAGCCTCAGCGCGCCGCCCGGCGCTCGGCCAGGATGCGGCGGATGACCGCCGCGTTCTCCGCGGGGCGGTTGATCACGCCGTCCGGCACCGGCTCGAAGCGCGCCTCGGGGAGGCTGCGCCGGATCGACTCCAGCGACCCCTCGAACCAGGCGTTGCCGGGGTAGTGCAGGTACCACAGGCGATCGCCGAGCGCGCGCGCCTGCTCGCGCGAGTCGTCGCGGGTCCAGGCTCGCAGCCGGGACACCCCCGCCTCCGGCGGGCAGTGCGCCTCGGTGGCGTCGAGCCGAGCCCGCAGCGGCAGCTCGTGCCACTCGCTCTTGCCGCTCGAGGCGAACATGGTCCGAAGGCCCTTGCGATAGTCGGTCTGGAGCAGGCCCAGCAACGCGTCGAGGACCGCCGGGGAGGCGGCGAGCGCATCGCGCTCCCCGGGCTCGGTGACCGCCCCCAGCGGCAGCTCGCCCGAGATCGCGACGGTGTGGATCAGGTCCGGCCGCTCGGCGGCGGCCCGGACGGCCCGCGGTGCGCCGTCCCCGAGCGCGATGGCGAGCGCGTCGCCGCCCGCCTCCTCGACGACGGCCGCCAGGTCGGCCGCATCGCTCGCCATCTCATACGGGCCGGTCCGGCTCGAGCCGCCCGTGCCGCGCAGGTCGTATGTCAGCACCCTGTGGTCCGTCGCCAGCTCCTCCGCGATCCGGCGGCAGGCGAGCGGCAGAAGGAAGGCCAGGTTCGCGATCGCCACCAGCGGGCCCTCCTCGCCCTCGACCCGCCATTCGATCTCGGCCCCGTCGGGCCGGCGCAAGCGCGGCACGGGTCGATGGTACGGATGTGCATCAACCGGCCTCGAACAGCTCGATCGGATTGCCGGAGGGGTCGTCGACCAGGATCTGCCTGCCGCCCCTGCCCGTGACGATCTCGTTGCGGAACCGGACCCCGGCGTCACGCAGCTCCTCGACCTCGCCGGCGAGGTCGTCGACCTCGAGCTGGATGCGGTTCCAGCCGCCCGGCTCGGGGTGGCGCCCGTCCGGCATCGGCTGTGCGGCGCCACCGCCGCCGCCGGGCATGTTCAGCAGCAGCCGCAGGTCGCCGCGCGAGAGGATCGCGAAGCCCGGGGTGTGCAGATCGACGCCGAAGCCGAGCCGCCCGCCGTAGAACGCGAGGGCCGCGTCGACGTCGTGGACGAAGTAGCGCACGCTGACCGTGGACATGGCCTGCTCCTTCCTTCCGAGGGTATCGGTAAACTCATCAGCATAGCTGATTATCAGAAACCTGACTATCTGCCGGTGGCTCTCTCGGACCGGCTCGGATTCCTGCTGGGCCGCACCCACCAGGCGCACCGTTCGATCGCGGAGAGGGCGCTCGCTTCCATCGGGATCGGGGTCAAGGAGTTCGGCGCGCTCTCCGTGCTCGTCGAGGAGGGTCCGCTCTCCCAGCAGCGGCTCGGCGAGCGGCAGGGGGTGGACCGGACGACGATGGTCGCGGTGGTCGACGGGCTCGAGCGCAGCGGTTTGGTCGAGCGCCGGCGGAATCCCGACGATCGCCGCGCGTACTCGCTGCACCCGACTCCGGCCGGCCGCCGGGTCCTGAAACGGGCGAACCAGGCCGCGGAGCGCGCCGAGGACGAGTTTCTCTCACGGATTCCGGCGGCCGATCGACGCCGCCTCAAGGCGCTCCTGAGAAGGCTCATCGAGCCGTAGGCCGGGGCGCCGACGGCCGAGTCAACCCGCCCGACTGCGTGGCGGCACCTTGCCGAAGCAGCGACTGCGCGACGGTCCGCGCTGGCGGCCCTCGCTGCTCACTCAGCGTCAGCCGGCCGAGCGCCGCTCGAGTCGGAAGCCGAGCCTTGCGCGACGGCGGCCAGCGCCTCACCGATGCGTACTCCAGCCGAGTCGGGACGAGCCGCGCGCAGCTCGTCGAGGATCCGCCGAGCTCGAGCGGGGTCCCGGCGTAGATGCGGCCGCGCCCGTTCGATCCATTCGGACGCCGACGGCTGAAACGTCGGTGGTCCACCAAGCGCGAGCACGGCGGTGTCCGACTCCGCCGCCGTCCTGCCCAGGTGTCGCCAGGCAACACCAGACCAGGACGGTACCGGCCGACACGCCATCGGAGTGCTCCGGGGTCCATCCTCGGCGAGTGCGAACCTGTGTTCGTGCGGGCCGAACCCACCATCCTCCACGCGGACCTGGACGCCTTCTTCGCCTCGGTCGAGCAGCGGGACGATCCGGGGCTGCGCGGGCGGCCGGTCATCGTGGGCACCGGCGTGGTGCTGGCGGCCAGCTACGAGGCGCGGGCGTATGGCGTCCGCGGCGCGATGGGGGGCACGCGGGCGCGCCGGCTGTGTCCGCACGCGGCCGTGGTGGCGCCGCGGATGTCGGCCTACTCCGAGGCGAGCAAGGCGGTCTTCCAGGTGTTCGAGGACACCACGCCGCTCGTGGAGGGCCTCTCGATCGACGAGGCGTTCCTCGACGTCCGCGGCCTGGGCCGGATCGCCGGACCGCCGCTCGAGATCGCGGTGCGGCTGCGGCGCGAGGTCCTCAAGCGGGTCGGGCTGCCCATCGCCGTGGGCGTGGCGGGGACCAAGTTCCTGGCCAAGGTGGCCAGCGGCGTGGCCAAGCCCGACGGCCTGCTCCTCGTTCCCCCCGGGAGCGAGCTGTCCTTCCTGCACCCGCTGCCGGTGGAGCGGCTCTGGGGCGTCGGGCCCGTCACCTCGCAGAAGCTTCGCGGCCGGGGGATCGAGACCGTCGGGCAGGTCGCGGGCCTCGCCGAGGCGACGCTCGTCTCGATGCTCGGTCGCGCTTCGGGCCGGCACATCCACGCGCTCGCACACAACCGGGATCCGCGGCGGGTGCGGGCCCGCCGGCGGCGGCGCTCGATCGGGTCCCAGCACGCCCTCGGGCGGGCCCGGAGGTCGGCCGAGGACATCGACGCGGTGCTGGTGGCGCTCGTCGACCGCGTGGCCCGGCGGCTGCGTGCCGCGCGGCGCGTGTGCCGAACCGTGATGCTGCGTCTTCGCTTCGGCGACTTCGAGCGCGCCACCCGCTCGCACACCCTGCTCGAGGCGACGGCGCGCACCGAGACGATCCTCGCCACGGCGCGCGGGCTGCTCGCCGCGGCCATGCCGACCGTCGAGCGCCGGGGCCTCACGCTGGTGGGCCTCTCCCTCGCCAACCTCGAGGACGACCACGCGGTCCAGCTCGCGCTGTCGCTCGACGGCGAGCGCGCCACCGCGCTCGACGCCACCCTCGACCGCGTGCGCGAGCGGTTCGGCTCCGACGCCATCACGCGGGCGGTGCTGGTGGGCCGCGAGAAAGGAGTGTCCATGCCGCTGCTGCCCGATTGAGGCCGCGCGCGGGATGGGTCGCCGCCGCGGCCACGAACGCCCTCACGGCGCCGGGGCCCTTCGCTCGCTGCGCAGCATCCCGCCCAGCAGCAGCGTGGCGAGCACGATCAGCACGAGGTTGACCGGGCCGAGCCAGGAGGGGTCGGCCTCGCCCACGTCGATCACGTGGTTGAGCGAGTGAAGCGCGTACTGCACGAACGCCAGCACCAGCACCGGCACCCGCCAGCCCGGGCGCCGCACGGCCACGAGTGCGGCCGCGCCGAGCGCGAGGTACCAGGTGCCGAGGTCGCCCATGTAGTGGTCGTTGCGCGCCCCGTACGGGCCGATCTCGTCATGGAAGAAGCCCGGCGCGAGCCAGAGCAGGAGGCCGGCGACCACCTGGATCGCGGCGAAGGCGGCGAGGAGGACCCTCATGCGCTCGTAGTATCCGGCAGGAATGGGCGATCCGCTCGACCGAGGTCACGAGCTCGAGGAGGCTCTCGCGCTCGCGGCCCGCGAGGCGCGCGCCTATCTCGGCACCCTGGCCGGCGATCACGTGCAGCCGCCCGGCTCCCTCGAGGCGGTCGAGCGGCTCGGCGGCGACCTGCCGCAGGAGGGCGACGGCGCGCTCGCCGCGCTCGCCGAGCTCGGAGGGCTCGGTCTCGAGGCCGCCACGCGCTCGAGCGGCCCCCGCTTCTTCCACTTCGTCATCGGCGGCGCCACGCCCGCCGCCCTGGCCGCCGACTGGCTCGCCTCCGCGCTCGACCAGAACGCCGCCGCCTGGGTGGCCTCCCCGCTCGGCACCCGGCTCGAGCAGGTCGCGCTCGACTGGCTGCGTCAGCTGTTCCGGCTGCCCGCCGGATTCGGCGGCGCGCTCGTGACCGGAGGGACGATGGCGAACTTCACCTGCCTGGCCGCGGCGCGCGACTGGGCCGCGGCGCGGGCCGGCGGCTCGGCCGCGGAGGACGGCCTCGCGGGGGCGCCGCAGGTCCCGGTCCTGACGAGCGGATACGTGCATGCGAGCGCGATGAAGTCGCTGGCGCTGCTGGGGATCGGGCGGGCAAACGTGCAGAGGCTCACGCGCGACGCTCGCGGGCGGCTCGACCTGGCGGCGCTGAGGGCGGCGCTCGAGGCCCTCGACGGCGCGCCGGCGATCCTGATCGCCAACGCCGGCGAGGTGAACGCCGGCGACTTCGACCCGATCGAAGACATGGCCGACCTGGCCGACCGCCACGACGCCTGGCTTCACGTGGATGGCGCCTTCGGGCTGTTCGCACGGCTGTCCCCTCGGAGCGAGGCGCTGGCCGCCGGCGCCGAGCGGGCGAGCTCCGTCTCGTCCGACGGCCACAAGTGGCTGAACGTGCCCCACGACTGCGGGTTCGCGTTCGTGCGCGAGGAGCGCTGGCGGCGCGACTCGTTCGCGGAGGGGGCCGACTACCTGCCGCCCCCGGACGACCCGCGGCAGGCGTTCGCGTACCAGGCGCCAGAGGGGTCGCGCCGCGCGCGGGCGTTCGCCGTCTGGGCGACGCTGCGCGCCTACGGCGCAGACGGCTACCGGGAGATGGTGGAGCGACACATCGACCTGACCGCCCGCCTCGCGGCGCGGATCGACGAGGAGCCCCACTTCGAGCGCCTGGCGGACGCACCACTCAACATCGTCTGCTTTCGCTGGTGCCCCGCAGGTGTGGCGGAGGACGAGCTCGACTCGCTCAACAGGCGCCTGGGCGAGGCCCTGCTCGAGGACGGCCGCGTCTTCGCCGGCACGACCCTCTTCGAGGGCAGGGTCGCCTTCCGCCCAGCGATCGTGAACTGGCAGACGCGCGAGGAGGACGTGGACCTGCTGGTGGACGTGCTGAAGGAGCTGGCGGGACGGCTGGACGCGAGAACCGCCTAGCGACGCGCCGCCAGGGCGATCCCGTCGCCCACCGGCAGCACGCAGGCGAGCCAGCGGTCGCTCGAGAGGAGCTCCGAGTTCAGTGCGCGGGCCGAGGCCAGCGCCTCGGCGCGCCAGCGGGTGATGGGTGTCCCTCCGGTGCGGGCCGAGCCCGCCCCCTCGCGCGCGGCGGCGTCCTCGGGCAGAGCGACCTCGCCGGACATCAGCATGTTGTCGACCACGAGCAGCGCGCGCTCGGACAGCTTCGGCTCGGCCTGCTGGATGTATCCGGCGTACTCCTCCTTCGCCGCGTCCACGAACAAGAGGTCGATCGGGCCCGGCACGGCCTCGATCGTCTCGCGGGCATCGCCCTCGATCAGCTCGATCCGGTCGGACACGCCGGCCCGCGAGAAGTAGTCGCGCGCCTGGCGGGCGCGGTCACCGTCGACCTCGAGCGTGACCACGCGCCCGTCCGAGAGCTGCTCGGCCATGTGCAGCGTCGAGTACCCGATCGCCGTGCCCACCTCCAGCACCACCGGATCGAGCGCGCGGCACAGCGCGGCGAGGAGGCGGCCCGTCTCCCAGTGCACGATCGGCACGCCGTCGCGCTCTGCCACCGCCTCCATCTCGGCCATCACCGGCGAGCGGTTCGGCCGCAGCCCGTGCAGGTAGCTCTCGACCCGCTCGTCCAGGATGCGCATCCCCGCCATCGGCGGGAGGGTACTCTGCCACCCGTGACCGGAACCGTCGAGCAGATCGCCGTCGCGCCCGAGGAGAGCGTCCTGCCGGGCGTGGTGGCGGAGGTGGAGGTGCGCGCCGACGGGGTGGTCGGCGACCGCCACGCCGAGGCGGGCGACATCACCCTCATCGAGGCCGAGGCGCTCGAGACGTTCACGGACGAGACGGGCATCGAGCTCACGCACCAGGAGTCGCGCCGCCAGGTGCTCACCCGTGGCGTCCGGCTCAACGGCCTCGTCGGCGAGCGGTTCAGGGTGGGCGAGGTCGAGTGCGTCGGGCGGGAGCTGTGCGAGCCGTGCAGCCACCTCCAGTCGCTCACCAGGGAGGGCGTGCTGCGCGGCATGGTTCACCGCGCCGGCCTGAACGCCGACATCGTGAAGCCCGGCCGGATCGCGGCGGGAGACGAGGTCGCATATGCCTGACCTGATCGAGGTGCCCTCGGGCCTCGAGGGCGTCATCGCCTTCGACACCGCGATCGCCGAGCCCGACAGGGCCGGCGGCTCGCTGCGCTACCGCGGCGTGGACATCGAGGAGCTGTTCGAGAAGGTCTGGGGGCTGCTCGTGGACGACAGCTTCCGCCCGACCGCCCGCTACAGCGGGCCGGGGCCGCGCCGGGCCGGCTCGGTGAACGGCGCCGGCCCCGCATAGCGCCCGGATGGAGGCGGCCACCACCACCCAGAAGCCGCCCGAGCGCGCGGAGGTCTCCTCGTTCGCCAAGTCGCTCTTCCTGGGCGAGATCCACGAGAAGCTCGTCTTTCCCTTCCCCATGCCCGACCCCGAGGAGCAGGACCGCGTCCGCGGCCTGATCGCCGCCCTGCGCGAGATGCCCTACGACGCGCGCCGTATCGAGGAGGAGCGCTGGATCGGCGACGACACCATCGCCGCGCTCGGCGAGCGAGGCCTGCTCGGCCTGTACGTGCCCGAGGAGTACGGCGGTCAGGGCCTCTCCCAGACCGGCTACTGCCGCGTGTCCGAGGTCTTCGCCCAGATCGACGGGACGCTCTCGGTCGTGATGGGAGTGCACCAGTCGATCGGCATGAAGGGCATCGTGCTGTTCGGCAGCGACGCGCAGAAGGCGCGCTTCCTGCCCGACCTGGCCAGCGGCCGCAAGCTTGCGGCGTTCGCGTTGACCGAGCCGGGCGCCGGGTCCGACGTCGCCTCGATGGCCACCCGCGCCGAGCGCCGGTCCGACGGCTCGTGGCGCCTCGACGGCATGAAGCACTACATCGGCAACGGCTCGCGCGCCGACGTGCTCGTGACCTTCGCCGGCACCGGGGAGGGACGGTACACGGCCTTCATCGTGGAGAAGGGGATGGACGGCTTCGAGGCGGGGCACCGCTTCGACACCATGGGCCTGCGCGGCAACGACCTGCGCGAGCTCCATTTCAACGGCGTGCGCGTGCCGCCCGAGAACGTGCTGGGCGATCCGGGCGACGGGTTCAAGATCGCCATGCACGTGCTCAACAACGGGCGCCTGTCGCTCGGCACGGGGTCGGTGGGGGGCGCCAAGGTCCTGCTCGACCGGGCCATCGACCACGTCAAGGAGCGGCGCCAGTTCGACCGCGCGCTGGCCGACTTCGAGCTGGTGCAGGACAAGATCGGCTGGATGGTCTCGTACCTCTTCGGGCTCGAGTCCACCGCCTACCTGAGCACCGGCCTGGTGGACCGAGGCGTGCCCGACTACTCGCTCGAGTCGGCGATCTGCAAGGTGGCGGGCACCGAGTTCCTCTGGTACGCGGCCAACCGGGCGCTGCAGCTCGCGGGCGGCGCCGGGTACATGTGCGACCAGCCCTACGAGAAGTTCCTGCGCGACATCCGCGTCTTCCCGATCTTCGAGGGCGCCAACGACGTGATGCGGGCGTTCATCGCGCTGGCCGGGATGAAGCCGCTCGGCGACGAGCTGCGCGAGATCGGCGACGTCTCCCTGTCGGACCCGATCGGGTCGCTCGGCGTGCTCGTGGACTACGTGGCCGGTCGGATAGCGCGCGAGGTGCGGCCGGACCGCATCACCCGCGCCCACGACGACCTCGACGACCTGGCCGGCTCGGTGTCCGAGCAGGTCAAGCGGCTGCGCTCGGTGACCGAGGGCCTGCTGCGCGAGCACCGCGGCCACATCGCCGAGCGTCAGTTCCACCAGAAGCGGCTGGCGAGCGCGGTCTCCGACGTGTACGCCCAGATCGCGGTGCTCTCGCGGGTGACCTCGCATCTCGACGAGCACGGGCTCGAGCCGTCGGGTCAGGAGCGCTACATCTGCGAGACCTTCTGCCGCCGAGCCGCCGCCCGAGTGATGCTCTCGCTCGACCAGGTCGAGAGCAACGACGACGAGCGCATGGTGGCGATCGCCAAGCTCGCCTACAGGCGCGGGGAGTATGGCTACGCCTTCTTCGAGGACTGACACCAACGGTGCGCCGGCGGCCGAGGCGCCGGCTTCCGCCCGGCAGTCGCTCATCCTGGTGGCGGCCATCCTCGGCACGACCGTGGTCACGGTCGACTCGACGGTGGTCAACGTGGCCCTCCCTGCGATCGAGAGCGATCTCGGCGGCGGCCTGGCGGGGCAGCAGTGGACGGCGAACGCCTACCTCGTCACGCTCGGCTCGCTGCTCCTGATCGGAGGCTCGCTCGGGGACATCTTCGGAGAGCGGCGCGTCTTCGCCCTCGGAGTGCTCGGCTTCGGCGCCACCTCGCTCGCCTGCGCGCTGGCGCCCACGATCGAGTTCCTCGTCGGCGCGCGGGCGCTCCAGGGAGTGGCGGGCGCGCTGCTCACCCCGGCCGCGCTGGCCGTGATCGTCGCCAACTTCGCGCCCGAGGAGCGCGGCAGGGCCGTCGGTGCCTGGACGGCCTGGGGCGGCATCGGCACGGTGCTCGGCCCGCTCATCGGCGGCCAGCTCGTCGACACCGCCTCGTGGCGCTGGATCTTCGCGATCAACGTGCCGATCGTGATCGTCACGCTGGTCCTGATCCTGCGGGTGGTGCCGGCCAGGCGCGAGCGCGACCCGGACGCGCGGGTGGACGTGGTCGGCGCGCTGCTGTGCGCGCTCGGGCTGGCCGGGATGACGTTCGGGCTGATCGAGCAGCCGCTGCGCGGCTTCGGCGACCCGGCCGTGGCGCTGCCGCTCGCGATAGGTGCGGCACTGTTCGCGGGCTTCCTCGCCCGGGAGGCGCGCACGCCGCACCCGATGCTGCCGCTCGCGCTGTTCCGGCGCCACAACTTCGCCTTCGGCAACGTCGAGACGTTCGCGATGTACGGCGGGCTGGGGTTGCTGTTCTTCTTCCTGGTGCTGTTCCTGCAGCAGGTCGCGGGCTACAGCGCGCTGGCCGCCGGCACGGCGAGCCTCCCGGTGACCGTGATGATGTTCGCGCTCTCCACCCGCTTCGGCGCGCTCGCCGACCGCTACGGCCCGCGCTTCTTCATGGGCGTCGGGCCGCTCGTCGCGGCCGTCGGGATGGCGTGGTTCCTGGCGCTGGACGCCGACGTGGACTACCTCACCGGCCTGCTGCCGGGCCTGCTCGTGTTCGGCCTCGGCCTGGCGATCACGGTGGCTCCGCTCACCTCGACGGTGCTGGCCGACGCGGACGAGTCCAACGCCGGGATCGCGTCGGGTGTCAACAACGCGATCGCGCGCGTCGCGGGGCTCGTCGCGATCGCCGCCGTGGGGGCCGTGGTCGCTGCTTCGTTCGGCTCCAAGCTCGAGGACGAGGTGGGCGCGGCGGCCCAGCGGCCCGAGGTGGCGACCGCGGTGGAGGAGGCCAAGAAGCAGCCGCTCGCCGCGGTCGAGGTGGAGGGGGTGCCCGGGGAGGTAGCCGCGTCGGTGACCGAGGCGGCCGAGGACGCATCCGTGGGCGCCTTCCGCGTGGGCATCGGCATAGCCACCGCCCTGGTCGCGCTGGGCGGGCTGCTGGGGCTGCTGGGAATCCAGAACCCGCGCCGGAAGGTGAACGCCAGCGACTGCCCGGGTGGCCAGCTCGTGGGCCACCCGCGCGAGGGCACGCGCCAGTCGCCGTGCGAGTGGGGGGAGCAGGCGCGGAGCTGCGGGGAGCCGGAGGGCGCCACGCCCTAGGCCTAGGGACTTCGGCTCGAGCTCGCCGCCGCGGAGCGCCGCTTCTCTCCCGGGCGGCGGCACCGAGCTGCCGCTCGGCCGGACGCCGGCTCCCGCCCAGCGCCGCGCGCTCTCACTAGTACGCGCGGCCGGAAGTTCCGGACGCGTGTACTAGTAAGTTCGACTTCTCCTCGTCATGCAGGGAAAAGTCGAACTGGCCTAGACGAGCGTGAACGCTTCGGGATAGGTCACGAGGCCGCGCGCCCGCGGTGTGTGGTGGGGGAGGAGGTGGACCATCCACGCATCCCGCGGGGCGTCGAACGGGTCGACAACGCCGTGCTCGTCCCCCGGCACGAAGCCGAAGCGCGGGTAGTAGCCGGCGTGCCCGAGCACGACCACGAGCGGGTAGTCCTTCTCCGCCGCCCGCCCGAGTGCCTCGCGCACCAGGGCTGAGCCGGTGCCGCGGCGCTGGCGCTCCGGAAGCACCGCCATCGGGGCGAGCGCCAGGACATCGTGGCCGGACTCGAGCCGCGCCCGGCTGAAGGCGATGTGGCCGACCGGCCCGCCGTCCTCGAGAGCCACCAGGCACAGGTCGAGCACCAGATCGCCGGCGTCGCGCAGCGCATCGACGAGACGCGCCTCGACGGGGCTAGGCGCGAAGGCCTGCTCGTGGATGCGCCGGATGGCATCGTGGTCCCCGGGCTCCTCATGTCTGATGTCGCGCATGTCCGAGGGGAGGCTCTCTAGTGGACCTCCTCGAAACGTTCCACCCGAAACTGCGGCCCCAGGCGTCGCCAGGCGGTGTCCTCGGTCGCCGAAATAGCTCTGCTATTCCGGCTCCCTGCGTCCTTGCCTGGCACCACCTGGACCTCGCACTTCCGGGGAAACGTTTCGAGTCGGCCCACTGATATGG
>JBOGXS010000023.1:0-8004 GCA_050693815.1 Thermoleophilaceae bacterium
CGCGTGCGGCGGCTCGGCCGCACGGGCACGCTGGAGCCGAGCCTGCGCATCACCGCCCGCGCCCGTCGGCGCTCCTCCTCGGTCATGTGGGCGAAGTCCTTCTCCCGCAGCAGCTCCACCTCCGACCAGGCCGCCGGCACGACCTCGGCCCCCGCCTCGGGGTCGGCCTCCGGCCCCTGATCCGGCACCGCCACCCGCGGCAGCGCGAGCCTTGCCGCCTCGTCGAAGCCGGGCGGCGGCTCCGGCATCGGCCGAGGCGCGGGCGCAAAGCACTCGGCGAAGGCGGCGTCGAAGGCGATCAGGTCGTCTCGGCGCGAGCAGAGCGCGGCGCGCAGGGCGAAGTAGGCGGCGTCGCGGTCGGAGGGATCCACCGCGGTCAGCGCCCGGTGCGCCGCGACGAGCTCCCCTATCCCCACGCGCACGCCGCCGGCGCGCAGCGACGCGGCCAGCAGCGTGAGCCGGCCGGTGAGGCGGGCGCCGAGCTGGCCCTTACGCACCCTGGAGCACCCCGCGCTCGCGCACGACCTCGATGTCCTCGCGCACCTTCAGCGCGACGCCGAGGGTGTCCTCGAGCGACGCGTCGTCGAGCGCCAGCAGCGCCTGCGCCCACGCGATCGTCTCGCCCACGCCGGGCAGCTTGTAGAGCTCCTCGCCGCGCAGGCGTGCCACGGCCGCGCACACGCGCTCCGCGATCGCGTCCGGCACGCCGGGCAGGCGCACCCGCACGATCTCCGCCTCGCGCTCGGGCGACGGGTAGTCGATCCAGTGGTAGAGGCAGCGGCGCTTGAGCGCGTCGTGCAGCTCGCGCGTGCGGTTCGAGGTGATCGCCACCAGCGGCCGGCGCTCGGCCCTGACCGTGCCGAGCTCGGGGATCGAAACCTGGAAGTCGGACAGGAGCTCGAGCAGGAAGGCCTCGAACTCGTCGTCGGCGCGGTCCACCTCGTCGATCAGCAGCACCACCGAGTCGCGGGCCTGGAGCGCATCGAGCAGCGGCCGGCGCAGCAGGAAGCGCTCCGAGTAGAGCTCCACGTCCGCCTTCGCGGAAGCACCCGGCTCGGCCGGGTGCGCACCGCTGGCTTCGGTGGCACGCAGGTGCAGCAGCTGACGCGGGTAGTCCCAGTCGTAGAGCGCGTGGTGGAGGTCGATCCCCTCGTGGCACTGCAGCCGGATCAGGCGCGCGCCGGTGGTCGCGGCGAGCGCCTTGGCGACCTCGGTCTTGCCCACGCCGGCCTCGCCCTCCAGCAGCAGCGGCTGCTCGAGGGTGGCCGCCAGGAAGACCGAAGTCGAGAGGCCCCGGTCAGCGAGGTAGCGCTCGCCCGCCAGGGCCTCGCGTACGGCTGCGGGACCGTCGAACCTCAGAGGCCCCGCTCCGGCGGCCGTCCAGTGCGCGGAACGCCCGCTTCGCTGCTCACGCGGCCGCCTCCGCCGCGTCCTCCAAGGCCCTCCGAGTGAGGACCCGCGCCAGGTGGCGCTTGTAGTCGGGGCTGGCGTTGAGGTCGCCGGGCGGCTCGGTGCCCTCGGCGGCCTGCCCCGCCGCGCGGGCGATCGAGTCCGCGTCGAGCGGCTGGCCGCGCAGGGCGCCCTCGGCGGCGCTCGCCCTCAGCGCGGTCGACCCCATGTGCGTCAGGCCGATGCGCACGTCCTCGCAGGTGCCGTCGGCGCTCTTGCGCACCAGGGCGCAGACACCGACCATCGCCCAGTCCTCGGCCCTTCGGGTGAACTTCTCGTAGCCGAACCCAAAGCCGTCCACCGCCGGCAGGCTCACCTCGGTGATGAGCTCGTCGTGGGCCAGCGCGGTGGTCAGGTAGTCCTGGAACAGGTCGGCGGCGGGGATCGTGCGCTCCCCCGAGGGCCCGCGCGCGGTCACCGACCCCTCCAGGGCCAGCACCACCGTCGGGAGGTCCGAGGCCGGGTCGCCGTGCGCCAGCGAGCCGCCGATCGTCCCTCGGTTGCGCACCTGCTGGTCGGCGATCAGCGACGCCGCCCGAGAGACCACGCCCAGCTCGGTCGCGTCCTGGAGGTCGGCGTGGCGAGTCATCGCGCCGATGCGCCAGCCGCCGTCGGCCTGCTGGATGCCGTGCAGGCCGGGGATGCGGCGCAGGTCGACCAGCAGGGTGGGCGCGGCCAGCCTCACCTTCATCAGCGGCAGGAGCGAGTGCCCGCCGGCGAGCGCCTTGGCGTCCTCGCCGTTCTCGTGCAGCATGCGGATCGCCTCTTCGAGGCTCTCCGGGGCCTCGTAGTCGAACGGTGCGGTGATCACGATCCACCTCCTTCGTCGCCCTGCGCCGCCTGGATCGCCTGCCAGACCCGCATCGGGGTGAGCGGCATCTCCAGATCCGTCACGCCGAGCGGCTTGAGCGCGTCGAGCACGGCCGCGGTCACGGCCGGCGTGGCGGCGATCGTGCCCGCCTCGCCGACGCCCTTGACGCCCAGCGAGTTGACCGGCGACGGCGTCTCGGTGCGGTCGGTCTCGAAGCCGGGCAGCTCCGCCGCGGTGGGCAGCGCGTAGTCCACGAACGTGCCGGTCACGAGCTGGCCATCCTCGTCGTAGACGACCTGCTCGTAGAGCGCCTGCCCGATCGCGTGCACGATGCCGCCGTGGATCTGCCCCTCGATCAGCATCGGGTTGATCGCCGGGCCGCAGTCGTCGACCGACGCGTAGCGCACGACCCGGGCCTTGCCGGTCTCCGCGTCCACCTCGACCACGCAGGCGTGCGCGCCGAAGGGGAACACGAAGTTCTCCGGGTCGTAGAACGAGCTCTCCTCGAGGCCCGGCTCGATGTCCGCCGGCAGCTCGTTGGGCGGGATGTGCGCCGCGCCCGAGATCTCGGCCATCGTCATCGACTTGTCGGGCGAGCCGCGCACCTGGAACTTGCCCTCGGCCAGCTCGATGTCGTCCGGCGCCGCCTCCAGCAGCGCGGCGCAGATGCGCTTGGCCTTGTCCTGCACCTTGCGCGCCGCCCGGGCCACGGCCTCGCCGCCCACCGCCAGCGAGCGCGAGCCGTAGGTGCCCCAGCCCCAGGCGCCCTGCTCGGTGTCGCCGTGCAGCACCTGCACGTTCTCCGGGTCAATGCCGAGGATGTCGCCGGCGATCTGCGCGTAGCTCGTGTCCAGGCCCTGGCCGTGCGGGGACGCCCCCGAGTAGACGATCGCCGAGCCCGTGGGCGTTACCCGCACGTTCGCCGACTCGTAGAAGGCGGCCTGGAGGCCCACCCCCTGCGGGCCCACCGCGCGCGAGGGCGCCAGGCCGCAGACCTCGACCCAGGTCGAGAAGCCGACGCCGCGGTACACGCCCTTGCCGCGCAGGCTCTCCTGCTCGGCCCGGAACGCGTCAAGGTCGAAGCTGGCCAGCAGCTTGTCGAGCGTGCCGTGGTAGTCGCCCGAGTCGTAGACGATGCCGAGCGCGGTCTCGTACGGGAAGTCCTCCTTTCGGACGAAGTTCCTGCGCCGCAGGTCGAGCCGGTCCATGCCCAGCTCGTCGGCCAGGCGGTCCATCATCAGCTCGATCCAGTAGGTGGCCTCGGGCCGCCCGGCGCCGCGGATGGCGTCCGTGCACATCTTGTTGGTGAAGACCCCCGTGAAGTGGAGGTCGATGGCCGGGAACTTGTAGCAGCCGCCCATCACCGGGAAGCCCAGCGTCGGGATGAACGGGGTGAGCAGCAGCTGGTACGCGCCCAGGTCGGCCACGATCCGGGCCCGGCAGCCGGTGACCGTCCCGTCGCGCTTGGCGGTCAGCGTGACGTGGTTGATCTGGTCGCGCCCGTGGTGGCTGGTGGTCATGTGCTCCGAGCGCGTCTCGGTCCACTTGACGGGCCGTCCCAGCCGCTTGGCCAGGGCGAGCACCAGCGCCTCCTCGGGGTAGACCTGGAGCTTGGCCCCGAAGCCGCCGCCCACGTCGGGGGCGATCACGCGCAGCTTGTCCTCGGGCACGCCGAGGACCCCGCCGAGCACGAAGCGCGCGATGTGCGGCACCTGGGTGGTCGAGTGGAGGACCAGGCCGTCCCCGCGCGGCTCGCCGATGGAGCAGCGTGGCTCGATCGGCGCGCCGGAGGTGCGGTGGTTGACGAAGCGGTGCTCGACGGTCACCTCGGCCTCGGCGGCCGCGGCGTCGAAGTCGCCGCCGGAGATCGCCCACTCGTGCGTCCTGTTGGTCCCGAACGAGTCCCACACGAGCGGCGCCCCGTCCTCCAGGGCCGCCTCGGGATCCACGACGACCGGCTTGGCGTCGTACTCCACGATCACGTCCTCGGCGGCGTCGGCGGCGGCGCCCTTGCTGGTGGCCACCACCACCGCCACGGGGTCGCCCACGTGCTTGACCTCGCCGCGGGCGAGCGGCCAGCACTCGGGGGTCTTGATCTCGACCCCGGGCGGGGCCCAGACCATCGCCATGGGGCCGGCGAAGTCCCCGGCAATTTCCTCGCCGGTGAGCACCGCCACCACGCCGGCACGCTCCCTGGCGGCCGAGGTGTCGATCGAGGCGACCGCGGCGTGCGCCTCGGGCGAGCGCACGATCGACGCGTAGAGCATGCCCGCCACGACGATGTCGTCGGTGTAGCGCCCCGACCCCGTGATCATGCGGGGGTCTTCCTTGCGCTTGAGCGCCGTGCCCACTGCGGTGGTCATGCCGGCACCCCCTGCCCCGCCGCGGCCTTCACGGCCTCGACGATGTTCTGGTAGCCGGTGCAGCGGCAGAGGTTGCCCTCGAGCCCGTGGCGGATCTCCTCGTCGCTCGGGTCGGGGTTGCGCTGGAGCAGGTCGGCCGCGGCCATGATCATGCCGGGCGTGCAGAAGCCGCACTGCAGGCCGTGCTTCTCCCAGAAGGCGTCCTGGAGCGGGTGGAGCGAGTCGCCGCGCGCCAGGCCCTCGATCGTCGTGACCTCGGCGCCGTCGGCCTGGGCGGCGAGCACGGTGCAGCTCTTCACCGCCTCGCCGTTCAGGTGGATGGTGCAGGCGCCGCAGTTGGTGGTGTCGCAGCCGACTTGCGTACCGGTCAGGCCGAGCACGTCGCGCAGCCAGTGGACCAGCAGCAGCCTCGCCTCGACATCGGACTCGTGCCTCTCGCCGTTCACGGTGGCGTGCACGCGCACGGTCGCGCCCATCCGCTCCTCCAATCCGGTCGACCTCTCCTCTGGGAGCATGCTATTCCCCGCTAGGCTCCGGCGCGAATATGACGCGCCAGTTCGAGTTCGAGGGACATCGGCTCGTCTACGACGAGTACGGCGAGGGCCAGCGCGTGGTGCTCCTGCTGCCCGGGCTGCTGTTCTCGCGCGGGATGCACCAGCCGCTGGCACAGACGCTCGCCGAGCGCGGCCACCGCGTGCTGTGCCTCGACCTGCTCGGCCACGGCGACTCGGATCGCCCGCCCGAGATGTCGAGCTACTCGATGACGATCTTCGGACGCCAGGCCGTCGCCCTGCTCGACCATCTCGACGTGGAGCAGGCGGTGATCGGCGGCACATCGCTGGGCGCGAACGCCTCGCTCGAGGCCGCCGCCGCCGCGCCCGAGCGGATCAGGGGGCTGATGGTCGAGATGCCCGTGCTCGACAACGCCCTGCTCGGCTGCGCGCTGGCCTTCACCCCGATGCTGGTGGGCCTCACCTTCGGCGCCCCGGCCGCCCGGCTGCTCGGGCGCGGCGCGCGGCTCGTGCCACGCGGCAACTGGCTGCTGGCCGACCTGCTGCTCGACTGGGTCAGCCAGGACCCGCAGCCCTCGGCCTCGGTGCTGCAGGGCCTGTTCTTCGGGCGCGTGGCCCCGCCGACCGAGGAGCGCCGCCGGATGACCCACCCGACGCTCGTGATCGGCCACTACCGGGACCCGATCCACCCGTTCTCGGACTCGGACATGCTGGTGCGGGAGCTGCCGAACGCGCGGCTCGTTCAGGCATCCTCGATCCTCGAGCTGCGCCTCACGCCCGAGCGCCTGACGAACGAGATCGTGGTGTTCGTGGAGGAGTGCTTCCGGGCGGGCGCGCGGGGCGGCTCCAGCCGGCGCCGGACGGGCTCTCCGGCCCGGCGAAGCGCCCACCCGCGTAGCTAAGGTTCGCCCGGTATGGCCCACCGCAGGGAGCAGAAGGAGGCGCTCCGGCGCGAGCGCGAGCAGCGCGAGGCAGAGACCCGGGCTGCGGCGCAGCGCAAGCGTCTGGTCGGGTACGGGAGCGCCGGCGCGATCGCGGTCGTGGCAATCGTGCTGATCGTCGTTCTCGCCGCCGGCGGTGGCGGCGGAGCCGCCGGCGGGTCCCAGGGCGGCGGCGACGTCTTTCCGGAGGGCGGCGAGGTCTCCGAGCAGACCGAGTTCGACATCGAGGCCGCGGCTCGGGCGGCGGGGTGCGAGCTGGAGGCCTCGGAAGGCACCGGCGTGCTCAGCCACACCACCAGCCTCGATGAGCGGGTCGAGTACGAGGACAACCCGCCCACCAACGGCCGTCACTACGAGATCCCGGCCGAGGACGGCCTCTACCAGGAGTCCCCCGCCGACGAGGCGCTCGTCCACACGCTCGAGCACGGCCGCGTGATCGTGTGGGCCAAGCCGAGCATGCCGCGCGACGCCCGCGAGACCCTTCGAGCCCTGTTCGACGAGGACGACTACCAGATGGTCATGGTGCCGCGGCGCAACATGCCCTACGCCGTCGCCGCCACCGCCTGGAACGGCGATCCGCAGCCGGGAGGCACCGGCCGCACACTGGGGTGCGACGAGTGGAGCCCCGAGGTGGTCGACGCCATCCGCACCTTCCGCGACGAGCACCGCTCGAACGGGCCCGAGCCCGTGCCGTAGGCTCCGTGCGAGCCGATCCTCCTCTCCTGCACCGGATCTTGCACGCCCGCAACCGCGGGCCTGAGAGCGTGTTGGGTTCAACTGGTGAAGCTGCTCGCCTCAGCAGCCGCGTTCGTCTGCGCCCTCCTCGCCCTGCCGGCCGTGGCCGCCGGCGGGCCGCGGGAGCCGTTCGACTTCGAGCTCGCCCCTGAGGGCGGGCGGGTCACCGCCGGCGCCGCGGGCGGGCGCGTGGTGTCGCGTCCGCTGCCCACGCGGCGGCGCTTCAACCTCGTCGGCATGCGCTGGCGCGGGCGGGCGCTGCCCGAGATCGACGTTCGCGTGCGACGCCCGGGGCGGGGCTGGAGCCGCTGGCAGGAGCTCGAGGTCCATGCCGATCACAACCCGGACGCCCGCCGCGGCGAACCCACGCGCCGCTCGTCCGCTCCGCTCTGGGTGGGCAGCGCCAACGGCATCCAGTACCGGCTCAGCCGTCGCGTGCCCGGCCTGCGCCTGCACTTCGTGAACGTGGCCGGCTTGCGGCGACCGCGCGCCCGCGCGGCGCAGGACCCGCAGCCCGACGTGGTCACGCGCGCGGAGTGGGGCGCCGGCAGCTGCCCGCCGCGCAGCTCGCCCGACTACGGCTCGGTCAAGGCGGTGCACGTGCACCACACGGTGTCGCTCAACGACTACTCGCCGGAGGAGGCGCCGGCGATGGTGCTGGCCATCTGCCGCTACCACCGCAACTCGAACGGCTGGAACGACATCGGCTACAACGCGCTGGTCGACAAGTACGGCACGATCTACGAGGGCCGTGCGGGAGGGCTCGACAGGGCCGTGATCGGCGCGCAGGCGCAGGGCTTCAACGCCCAGACGGCGGGCGTGGCGAACATAGGCGACTACTCGAGCGTCGGCGCGAGCGACGGCGCGCTCGCCGCGACGGCGGACTACATCCGCTGGAAGCTGACCGTCCACGGCCAGCCGCTGTCCGGTCCGGTCACGCTCACGAGCGCGGGCGGGCCCGAGAGCCGCTATCCAGCCGGCGCGCACGTGACGGTCGACCGCGTGCTCGGCCACCGCGACACCGGCAGGACGGCCTGCCCCGGCAACGGCCTCTACGCGCAGCTCGACCAGATCCGCTCGCTGGTCCTGTCCGGCACGCCGCTCGCCACGCCCTCGGCCCGCGTCACCGCGGCGCTGGCCGACTACAGCGCGAGCTACGGCGAGCTGGTCCCGGTGAACGGCGTCCTGGTGGG
>JBOGXS010000024.1:0-4241 GCA_050693815.1 Thermoleophilaceae bacterium
CGCGCACCAGCGCGCTGCGTCGCTCCTTGAGCAGGTCCCGTCCCTGAGCCGCGAGCCGGATCTGCGCCTTCCGGGCGAGCAACTCGCTCCTGGTCGGGCTCACCTGCGTCATCGGACGATCGCCGAGTCGTAGGCCGAGCGGGTGCGCCGGCCGGTCCTGCCGAAACCGTTGATCCCCTCTCGGACAGTCATCACACCAGCATCGTTCACGGTGGCCCCCTTCCCGCCTATGGGCCTGAATACCGATCTGAGCCCGGGGCCGGCACCACGACGCGCCGTTGCCGCCTGACCGACCTTCCGGCGGGCAATGCGTGATGGGTGCCTGCTGGTGGGCGGATCGGTGCCCATACCCATAGGCGAGCGGCCGCCCTGAGCGCACGCTGCTGGCGTACACCCGACCCGAGGAGGCGGACGTGCCCAGCGGCATTTTCTCAGTACCCAGGTTCCGTCCCTCAGTACCCAGGTTCCGTCCTACTCCCGGGCGCTCCCGCCTCGCCGCCCGAGCGGCTCGCCGAGCTGACCGCACGCGAGCGCGAGGTGATGGCGCTGAGGCTCGGCAACGACGAAGCGTCGAGCGGATCGTCGTCCTTCCCACGACGTCCAGGACACGGCCACGCCATGGTCAAGCTCCACGCCCGCGACCAAGTCGTGTGACGCCAAGCCCCTCAATCGCTGAACACCTGGAACGACAATCGGTCGTCCCGATCGAGTCCACCATTCCCACTGACATGACCATCGAGCAGTGGCGCCGGCGGCGCTCCGCGCGGCCGCGGCCTGCACGGCGACACTTCGCCCCTCTCTTCGCTCCGGTGCGGCGCCTCGTGCCGCTCCCGCCCATGCCCTGCGAGCACCTGCACGACACCACGACGCGCTACGACCAGACCGAGAAGCCCCAGGGCCAGTCGCCGGCGTCACGGACCGCCACCCGCCAGTCCGCAGGCGTCCCGCGCGGCTGACGTCTTACGAGTCGTCGGGAGGGCCCGTTAAGCGTCCGCTCGGGCCTCTGGGTGCGCAGCGCGTAGATGTAGCGCGCCAGCGGCGGGGCGAGCGCCCGGTATCGACCTGACCACATCCGCAAGCCAGCTGGGCGCCCAGTCATGCCTGATCCACGAGACCGGCCCGGAACAGCGAGTCGAGGAGCAGGTGGAAGTAGACAACGCCTGCGTAAGGATGCCAACGTGACACCAGCCGGTGGACCGCCTCGTAATTCAGCGGCGTGTCGATCCCGAAGAGATGCCTGAGCTTGTTGTGCGCGCCGACGTCGTCTCCGGGAAAGATGTGCAGACGGCCGAGACCGCGTAGCAGCACGTACTCCGCGGTCCAGCGGCCGATACCGCGCAGGCTGGTCAGGCGCTCGATCGCCGCGCCATCCTCGAGCCCTTGCAGGCCTCCAAGTCGAGACGGTCGGCGGCGACCGCCCGGGCTATCTCGATGATCGTGCGAGCCTTGCTGGAGCTGAAGCCGTGGCGCCTGAGATCGTCCGAGTCCAGGCATGCGAGCTCCTCAGGGTTGGGGAATGCGCGCGGGCTGTCGGGACCGTCGGACATTGCTTCGCCGCGGTCGGCGGCCAGACGGTTGAGCAGCTGGATCCCGACGGCAAGCGATAGCTGCTGGCAGGCGACGCCATTGACCAGCGCCTCGAAGACGGTTGGGAAGCGCGGGGGCTTGAGGCCCCGCATACGTGCGGCGAGCGGGCCGAGCATCGGGTCTGGCGCGGCCATCGCGGCGAAGTGCGAGAGGTCGACAGTCAGGCCGAAAAGGTGGTTCAGCGCGCTGCGCGCGAGCGCCTCCTGCGGCTGATCGATGGGTCTGCCGGCGAGCACGGCCGACAGGCGTGGCGCCTCCGGGCCGGCCAGCTGCGTCACCGACAGCGTGACCGGCCCGTCGTCGAGAGACAGCACGCGCTCATACGCGGCTGTGTCCCAGCGGTCGACCGCGTTGCGGGCGTTCCGACGCAGCGCCCAGGCCGTGAGGTCGAGCCGAAACGGTCCACATGGCTCGATCTGGAATCGGTGACCCTTCAACGTCTCGCCGAGCCATCGGACGCCTCGAGCCGCACCGGACGCGGCGCGTCGTGTACCGGCGTTGGCCGCGTTTGGTCGGCTGTCTCCGCTTCGGCGCGAAGTCGGCTGGCCCGCCGCAGCTGCCGCATCGCCTCGAGCGCCCGGCGCCGCGGGTCAACGAGCGGCTCATTGGGCGGGATCCTCATCGGTTCGGTGGTTCGGCGACCTCATAGAGGTCATCGCCGAGTCGTGTGATCCTGCCGCTGGAGACGGCGTGGGCAAGGGCTCGGTTGGCACCCGAATCAGACCAGTGAGCCGCCCCGCAGACGTCCAGCAGCCGCGCGCGAGTCAGCACTCCGTACCTGCGAAGGGCGCGCACCATATGTCCTCGATCTCGGCCTCCTGTCGGTTGTGGGGCGACCGGGACGAAGAGCCGGCAGGAGCCGTGTTCCGCCCGGGCTCGCGGATCGCCTTCACGCTGGGGTCACGTTCCTGTTCGGCGTTGGTCGGACCGGTGCGGTGACATATGTGCCCGCCGGCGCCCGCATAGATATCGCCAGCATGTTCCAACCGTTGATGGCCACGATCGCGAACGTCAGGGCGACGATCTCATCCGGTGAGAAGGTCTGCTCGAGCTCCTCCTCGCCCCACGTGGCGAGCAGGTGCAGCCGCTGCTCCGACTCGCCGAACGCGCGGGCGTCCTTCGAATGCATGTCGAGGCAGTAGTCGATCCGCGCCGGCTCGGCTGAAGGGCTGACCGGCGCGGCTGCGACCCATCGCTGGTGCCGTGGATAGCCGGCCTGATCCGTTTGGGCATTGAGCCCCATGGTCGACACCAGGTCGCGCGACCACCATGGCCGTCATGAATATCTCTCCGTCTCTCGAGGAACACGCCGGCGAGTTGCTCCGCGAAGCGCGAGCATTCCAGGAGGTCGCTGAACGGCCCGGAAGCCATGCGGCCGCACCCCAGTCCCTTGAGTTCTTGATAGAGGCCCTACAGGTGCTCAGCGACGCGTGGTACCACCTGGCTGCTGACGCTTCGCCGGGCATCGTCGAGCGGCGGCGCCTACAGGATGGGCCGGCTTCGTGGCCACACGTGAGCGGGCTGTCTCGCGAGCAGGAGATCCGCCTCATGGGAACGCTCCACGACGTGGCGGCGGCGTTCGACCGTTGCGCTCGCGCGTGTCGGGAGGGACGATCGACGGTCGCACCCATCATCGCCACCCGCCTGGCTGCCGAGCGAGCCGACAGCGCGCGCGGGGGAAGCGACCTCTCGTGGTTCGGGAGCCGCACAGCACCGACGCGGCGGGTGGCGTGACCCCCTCCTCGCCCGGTCGAGTCTCACGCGGCCATCTGTCGTCGCAGAGGCGCGCAGTGCCGAGCGAGGACGTCACGAGGGAATGACGATCGAGAGCCTCCGCATCCGCCACCGGAGCCAGCCGTTGCCG
Source organism: Thermoleophilaceae bacterium (assembly GCA_050693815.1). Classification (GTDB taxonomy): domain Bacteria; phylum Actinomycetota; class Thermoleophilia; order Solirubrobacterales; family Thermoleophilaceae; genus JACVRW01. Next base: position 3,452 of record JBOGXS010000024.1, read on the forward strand.
CAAGGCTCGCGAGGCCTGCTCCTAGGCGGCCTGAGGCTTCGCTGGATCGTCCGGGAGGTGCTCCTCGAGCTCGCCGAGCGTCTCGGCACCGGCGGGCCGCTCGGTGTGGAGGGCCTTGCTTTGGCCTCCCTCCTGCTGGGCGACGGTGCGAGTCCGCTCCACTACGGCCGGCAGCGCACGCCGTTCGCTCACCGACGCGGCACTCGCTGCGCTCGTCGGGCTCGAGCGCGGCCACGGGACGTTCCGCGGCGCCGACGGCTAGCGCCAATAACGTCGGCTTGGGTGGTCGTCTGCGGCGAAATGGGTGTCTCGCCCAATGGCCCCTGGACCGCTGGGAGGACATGCTCCAGGGGCAATCACCAAGACCGCGAACGGCTCAGCGCTCGGCCCTGGATGGACGGTCGAGCCCGATCGGAAGGCACGCATGACGATCACCACGACGGACCCCAGGCCGAGCGACCAAAGATCGCTAATGAACACGCGCTTCGGAGCGGAGTCGTGGCGGTGGACGTCAGCAGGCTCCGATTCGGCGCCCATCGTCGTTGCGGTCGACAACTCCGGCGCGGCCGCAGCGGCGGCCGAGGCCGGCGTGCGCCTGGCGCGGAGCCTGGCAGCCCCGCTGGTGTTCGTGTACGTGCGCCGTGACCCCCCCTCGGCGCTCGGAGAGCCCTACTACCAGCGCCGCCTCGACGCCGAGATACGCGCGGGGCGGCGGGCGGTGAACGACGCGCTCGTGGTCGCCGAGGGCGCGGGGGTCCCCGCCACGGGCGAGCAGCTCGCCGGCGATCCC
>JBOGXS010000025.1:0-3588 GCA_050693815.1 Thermoleophilaceae bacterium
GCGCAGGCCGGTGTGCTCGACCTGAGGGAGGCGGCCCGGCTCGGCCTGTCGCGCGGCGCGGCCCAGACGCTGCTCGGCGGCCCGCCCGGCAAGCTGCCGCTCCGCTACGACCTGGCCTCCCCGATCGAGCGGCTGCCCCTCGGCGTGCCTCATCTGGTCGTGCACGGCGGCGCCGACGACGTCGTCCCGGTCGAGATCGCCCGCCGCTACGCCGACAGGGCCGGCGACGGCTGCGAGCTCTCCGAGCTGCCCGGCGTGAGCCACATGGAGCACCTCGACCCGGGCAGCGAGGCGTGGAGGACGGTGGCCGTCTGGCTGGAGGCCCGATGACCGACCGCGCCCACGCCGCGCGCCTCGACGCCGCCGACCCGCTGGCCTCCTTCCGCGACCGCTTCGTCGTCGACGACCCGGACGTCGTCTACCTCGACGGCAACTCCCTCGGGCGCCTCCCGCTCGCCACACGCGATCGCCTTCACGCGCTGACCGACCAGTGGGGCGCGCAGCTCGTGTCGGCCTGGCACGAGTGGATCGACCTGCCCGAGCGGATCGGGGATCTGCTCGCAACCGAGGTGCTCGGGGCCCGCCCGGGCGAGGTGATCGTGTCCGACTCCACCACGGTCAACCTGTTCAAGCTCGCCGCCGCGGTGCTCGACACACGCGAGGGCGCGATCGTGACCGACCGGGCCAACTTCCCCACCGACCGCTACGTGCTCGAGGGTCTCGCCGCCGCCCATGGTCGCGAGCTGCGCCTCTTCGACGCGGATCCGGTCGGCGGCCCCCAGCCCGGGGACGTGTCCCGGGCGTGCGCGGGCAGGGAGATCGCGCTCGTCTCGCTCTCCCAGGTGGCCTACCGCTCGGGCGCGCTGGCCGACCTCGAAGCGATCGGCGGAGCGATCGAGTCCCCCGTGCTCTGGGACCTTTCGCACTCCGCCGGCGCGGTGCCGATCGAGCTCGAGCGGAACGGGGTGGAGCTGGCCGTGGGCTGCACCTACAAGTACCTGAACGCCGGGCCGGGCGCCCCCGCCTTCCTGTACGTACGCGAGGACCTGCGGCCGCGGCTGCGCACTCCCATCCAGGGCTGGTTCGGGCAGCGCCAGCAGTTCCGGATGGAGCGTGCCTACGACCCGGACCCCGGCATCCGCGGGTTCCTGGCCGGCACGCCGCCGATCCTCGCGCTGGCCGGGGTGGAGGAGGGCGCGAGGCTGGTGGCCGAGGCCGGGGTGGAGGCCCTGCACGCCAAGGCCACGGCCCTGACCGAGCTGATCGTCGAGCTGCACGACCGGTGGCTGGCGCCGCTCGGCTTCGAGCTGGCCAGCCACCGCGATCCGGCCCGGCGCGGTGCACACGTGGCCTTGAGCCACCCGGAGGCTTGGCCGATCTGCCGCGCGCTGATCGAGCGGGCCAAGGTGATCCCCGACTTCCGCGGCCCGGACTCGATCCGCCTGGGCGTGCCGCCGCTCTACACGCGCTTCGTCGACGTGTACGACGCCCTGGAGCGCCTGCGCGAGCTGGTCGAGCGCGGCGAGCAGCGGAGCTTCGACGCTGCGCCCACGCGCATCACCTGAGCCTCGCGAGGCATCGAGCGTCGACTTACTCAGCCTGAGGCGCAGTAACTCGACAGTCGGCGCGGGGGCAGCCGAGCGCGGGGGGCTCCGCTCAGAGCGCCACGATCGCGTCGATCTCCACGTCCGCCCCCTTGGGCAGGCCGGCCACGGCGACCGCCACCCGAGCCGGTGGGTCGCCGCCATCGAAGAACTCCGCGTACGCCTCGTTTACGCGCGCGAAGTCGTTCATGTCGGCCAGGTAGACCGTGCAGCGCACGGCGTCGGAGAGCGAGCCGCCGGCGGCCTCGCAGATCGCCTCGAGGTTCTGCAGGCAGCGCCGCGCCTGGCCCTCGACGTCATCCTTGACGAGCTCCCCCGACGAGGGGTCGAGCGCGATCTGACCGGAGCAGAAGAGCAGATCGCCCATCCGCATCCCCTGCGAGTAGGGGCCGATGGCGGCCGGGGCCGAGTCGGTGGAGACGGCGGAGCGGTTGGGCATGGAAAGCACTCTATGCCGGAAGCACTCGGCTCGGCCGAGTGCGCACGGATGACTATGCTTTGCGGTGGACCGTGCTAGGCGGGGAGGTAGCGGTGCCCTGTCACCCGCAATCCGCTCTAGCGGGGCTGAATCCCCGTCCGAGGGGTTTCGCCTTCGGGGCCAGTACGCCGGACAGAGGCGTCGATGGCCGGGTCCCGCGCGGCGAGCGCTCGCGAACCAGGTCAGATCCGGGAGGAAGCAGCCTTAAGCGATACCGCTCGTGCGCCGCGGACAAGCCTGGCCGGAGCCGATGACCAGCGGGCACGCCCGAGGACGAGCTTCAGAGGCGGGTGCACGGTCCGCCTTGCCGAAGCACTCGGCTCGGCCGGGTGCACGGTCCGCCTTGCCGAAGCACTCGGCTCGGCCGGGTGCGCACGGTTCATATCCTTCACACCAATGGCCGTGGAGGAGAGGGAGGCACTCGACCTCGACACGCTGAGGTCGCTCGAGCGCCGCGTGCTCTGGCTCGCGACGGCCATCGTGCATCACGCCAACCGCGTGCGCGAGAACCGCTCGGGCGTGAAGGTGGGCGGCCACCAGGCGTCGAGCGCATCGATGGTCAGCCTGATGACGGCGCTCTGGTTCAGCGAGCTGCGCGCCGAGGATCGGGTGTCGGTCAAGCCCCACGCCTCGCCGGTGCTGCACGCGATCAACTACCTGCTCGGGCGCCTCGAGCGGCCCTACCTCGAGACGCTGCGCGCCTTCGGAGGCCTTCAGAGCTACCCGAGCCGGACCAAGGACCCCGACCCGGTGGACTACTCGACGGGCTCGGTCGGCATCGGCGCCACCGCCCCGATCTGGGGCGCGTTCGCGCGCCGCTACCTCGAGCACCACCGCTTCGAGGCGCCGCCGATGGGCCGCCAGATCGCGCTGGTGGGGGACGCCGAGCTCGACGAGGGCGCCGTCTGGGAGGCGATCGCCGACCCCAGCGTGGCCAAGCTCGGCGAGGTGCTGTGGGTGGTGGACCTGAACCGGCAGTCGCTCGACCGCGTGGTGCCGGACATCGCCTTCGGGCGCTGGGCCCACATGTTCGAGGCGGCCGGCTGGCAGACGATCACGGTCAAGTACGGCCGTCTCCTGGACGCCCTCTTCGAGCGGCCCGGCGGCGCCGAGCTGCGGCGCCGCATCGACGAGATGCCGAACGAGGAGTACCAGCGCCTGCTGCGCTCGACGCCGGAGGAGCTGCGCGAGCGGCTGCCGGCCCGGTCGCGCGAGCTGGCGGCCCTGGTGGCGGAGCTCGACGAGGACGAGCTGCGCGCCGCGCTGCGCGACCTCGGCGGCCACGACCCGGGCAAGCTGATCGAGGCCTACCGGGCAGTCGAGCACGACCGGCCCACGGTCGTGTTCGCCTACACGATCAAGGGCTGGTCGCTGCCCATCGAGGGCCACCCCGAGAACCACTCGGCGCTCCTCACGCGCGACCAGATGGTCGAGCTGGCCGGCGCCCTCGGCGCCGATCCCGACGACCCGTGGGCCCCCTTCGACCCCTCCGGACCGGAGGGCGAG
>JBOGXS010000026.1:0-13308 GCA_050693815.1 Thermoleophilaceae bacterium
GGCGCCAGCCCGGAGCTGCTGGTGCGCCGCGACGGCGCCCGCGCCCAGACGGTCGCGCTGGCGGGCACCACGCGCCGCAGCGCGGACCCGGCGGTGGACGACAACCTCGGCGAGCAGCTCTCGCGCAGCCCCAAGGAGCGCGAAGAGCAGGCGATCGTGGCCCGCCGCATCGAGCGCACGCTCGAGCCGGCGAGCGTCTGGGTGGCCGCGGCCGAGGAGCCCGTGCTGGTCAAGGTCCACAACGTCCAGCACCTGGCCACGCCGATCCGGGCCCAGCTGGCCGACCCGTTGCCGGCCGTGGAGCTGGCGGGGATGCTGATGCCCACTCCGGCGGTGGGCGGCGAGCCGAGCGCGGCCGCGCTGCCGCTGATCCCCGCCCTCGAGGGCCTCGACCGGGGCTGGTACGCGGGCGCGGTGGGCTGGACCGACCTCGCCGAGGACGGCGAGTTCTGCGTCGCGCTGCGCTGCGCGCTGCTGCGCGGGCCGGTCGCCCACCTCTACGCAGGCTGCGGGATCGTGCGCGACTCGGTGCCCGCGGAGGAGCTCGCCGAGAGCGAGGTGAAGCTGCAGGCGCTGCTTCCCCTGTTGGCGTTATGACGCCACTTGTGGTCGATCGGTGGGACTATCCACCCCAGTTGAGGTAAGTTGGCGGGTGTGAAGAGCGCAGCAGGGGTCGGTCTGCGCCAGGACGGCAACCCATCGATCGCCAAGCGTGCGTTGGCCGTCGGTGCCGTGGTTTTGGCGATCGTCGTTGCCGCGCTGCTGCTGTTCGGGGGCGACGGCGGCTACCGCGTGACCGCGGAGTTCCTGAACGCGGGCCAGCTGGTGAACGGCAACGAGGTCCGGGTGGGCGGGACCTCCGTCGGCACCGTCGAACAGATCGACGTGTCGCCGGACGGGCGCGCCGAGGTGACCTTCACCGTCGACGGCGACCACGCGCCGCTGCGACGCGGGACCGAGGTGATCGTCAAGCAGACCTCGCTGTCGGGCATCGCCAACCGCTACATCGACCTCCACCTCGGCCCCGACGGCGCCGAGGAGATCGACGACGGGGGCCGCATCGAGGCCGACCAGACCGAGACCGCGGTCGAGCTCGACCAGATCTTCGCGCTGTTCGACGAGCAGACGCGCCAGGGGCTGCAGGACTTCATCGAGGGCCAGGCCGTGACCCTGCGCGACCGCGGCCGCGAGCTGCGCGAGGGCATCCACTACCTCAACCCGGCGCTGTCGACCGGCAGCCGCCTGTTCGAGGAGCTCACGGAGGACGAGGAGCTGCTCGAGCAGTTCCTGGTCGACTCTGCCACGCTCGTCAACACGCTGGCCGGCCGGCGCGAGGACCTGACCGGGGTCGTCTCGAACCTGAACGCGACCTTCGGCGCGCTGGGCAGCCAGCAGGACGCCCTGGCCGAGTCGATCGAGCGGCTGCCTCCGTTCATGCGGCGGGCCAACACGACCTTCGTGAACCAGCGCGCGGCGCTCGACGACGTGGACCCGCTCGTGGACGCCTCCAAGCCCGCCGTGCGCCGGCTCGAGCCGTTCCTCGACCAGGCGCGCCTCTTCGCGCGCGACGGCGAGCCGACCTTCCGCGACCTGTCGCGCACGATCAGCCGCCGCGGGCGCACCAACGACCTGATCGAGCTGATCCGGAGCTTCCCGCCGCTCGCGCGCGTGGCCCTCGACAGGCGCCAGGTCAACGGTGCGGCGCGGCGCGGCGCCTTCCCCGAGACCGTCGACGCCCTGCGCGCCGCCGCGCCCACGATCGGCTTCGGCCGCCCGTACACCCCCGACTTCGTGGGCTGGTTCGACGACTTCTCGACCACCGGTGCCTACGACGCCCTGGGTGACTTCTCGCGCGCCTGGATCAACTTCTCCGAGATCCTCCATGGCCCGGGCCCGAAGACCGGCCAGTTCCGGCGCTGCCCGGGTGCCAGCGAGGAAGCGGCCCCCGACGGCACGAACGTTTTCTCGGCCGACGAGGCCGCCGGGCTCGACTGCGACCCCAGCCAGAGGTCGGTGGGGCCGTGAGGCGGGCCGTCGTCATTGCCGCGCTGCTCGCCGTGTGCGGCGCGGCGGTCGCCGTGGGCGCCACCGGCGACGACGGGTCCAAGGGCACGACCTACGAGATCGTGTTCGACAACGCCTTCGGCCTCACCGAGGGCGGCGACTTCAAGATCGCTGGCGTGCGCGCGGGGGAGACGAGCAGCTTCCGGATCGTCGGCCAGGGGCGCCCTCTGGCGGTGGTCGAGGCCAAGGTGTCGGAGCCGGGCCTCGCCGACCTGCGCGAGGACGCGTCCTGCGAGATCCGCCCGCAGTCGCTGATCGGCGAGTACTTCGTCGACTGCCAGCCCGGCACGTCGGACCGCAAGCTGCCCGACGGCGGCCGCGTGCCCGTCGAGCAGACCAGCTCCACGATCCCGATCGACCTCGTCAACAGCATCCTGCGGCGTCCCTACCGCGAGCGCCTCCGGCTGATCATCGGCGAGCTCGGCGCCGGCCTCGCCGGGCGCCCCGAGGACCTGAGCGAGGCGCTCCGGCGCGCCCACCCCGGGCTGCGCGAGACGAGCGAGACGCTCCAGATCCTGGGCCGCCAGACCGACACGATCGAGCAGTTCATCGTGGACGCGGACCGGGTGATCGAGGAGCTCGAGGCGCGCAAGCAGGACGTGAGCCGCTTCGTGCGCGAGGCGGGCCGCACCGCCGAGATCTCCGCGTCGCGCCGAACCGACCTGGCCGAGACCTTCCGCCGGCTGCCGGCCTTCCTGGACGAGCTCGAGCCCTACATGGGCCGGCTCGGCGACCTGACGCGCGCCCAGACTCCGCTGCTGCGCGACCTGCAGGCCGCCTCGGGCGAGCTCGACACCTTCCTGACCAGGCTGCGGCCGTTCACCGCGGAGGGCACTCCCGCGCTGGCCGCGCTGGGCGACGCCTCGCTGGTGGGTCGCCGCGCCGTGCGCAAGAGCGAGGAGGAGATCCGCGAGCTGCGCCGGCTTGGCCGGGACGCACCGGGGCTCGCCAAGCCGCTGCGCCAGTTCCTGCAGAGCCTCGACGATCGTGCGCGTGCCGTCGAGCCGGACCCACGCGCCGCCGCCACCGACCCACCGGCCGGAGACAAGACGCACATCTCCGGCCGGGGCGGCGGCTTCACCGGCATGGAGGCGATCTGGAACTACTTCTACTGGCAGACGCTCTCGATCAACGCGCTCGACGACGTGGGTCACGTGCTGCGCCTCAGCGTGCTCGTGAACGAGTGCAGCCCGTACCAGACGAACCCCAGCGAGGCGACGCTCGAGGAGTGCGCCCAGTTCCTCGGCCCCACGCAGCCCGGCGTGACCACGCCCGACCCGACCGAGGGATCCGCCGCCGCCGCGGCGGCCGCGGCCTCGACCACCGCCTCCTCCGACCTCCAGACGGTCGCCAACCTGCTCGCGCCGGAGCCGCCGCCGGCGGAAGCGCAGGAGCAGACGCAGGGGCGTGAGCAGCAGGCGCCCGCTCCCGAGGACGCCGGCGGGGACGGCGCCAACCAACTCCTCGACTTCCTGCTCGCGCCATGAGGACCGGCCGCCGACAGCTCGCCGCCAGTCCCGTCCTGATCGGGGCGGTGACCGTCCTCGTGGCCGTCGTCGCCGTGTTCATCTCGTACAGCGCGAACCAGGGGCTGCCCTTCGTCCCCACCTACCAGCTCAAGGCCGAGCTGCCCAACGGGGCCAAGCTCGTGCCCGGCAACGAGGTGCGCGCGGGCGGCTTCCGGGTGGGGATCGTCGAGGAGATCACGAGCGTGCGTCGCGAGGTCAACGGCCGCCGGCGCTCGATCGCGCTGCTCGACCTCGAGCTGGACAAGCAGATCGAGCCGCTCTCGGTCGACACCCAGGTCGGCGTGCGGCCGCGCTCGGCGCTGGGGCTGAAGTACGTGGAGCTCGTGCCGGGCAACTCGGAGCAGACGTTCGCCGACGGCGACACGGTGCCGCTTCGCAACGCCGGCGCGATCTCGCCCGAGCTCGAGGACGTGCTCGCCACCTTCCCGGCGAAGACGCGGCGCGACTCCCAGGCCGGGCTGGAGGGATTCGGCGACGCCTTCGCCGGCCGCGGCCCCGACCTCAACACGACGATCGAGGAGCTGAACCCGTTCCTGCGCCACCTGCTGCCGGTGATGGAGAACCTGTCCGACCCCCAGACCGAGTTGCGCAACCTGTTCCCGGCGCTGGGCGCGGCCGCCGCCGAGGCGGCGCCCGTGGCAGAGGTGCAGGCCCGCCTGTTCGGCGAGATGGCGGACACCTTCGCCGCGATGAGCCGCGATCCGGACGCGCTGCGGGAGACGATCGAGGAGAGCCCGCCGACGCTGGCGGCGTCCACGGCCTCGTTCCGCGTGCAGACGCCGTTCCTGGCCCGCTTCGCCGACGTGTCGCGCCGGCTCCAGCCCGGCGCCGAGCAGCTCGACCGTTCGCTGCCCCTGATCAACGACGCCCTGCAGGCCGGCGTGCCCGCCTTCCGCCGCACGCCGGAGCTGGGCGACCACCTCGAGCAGCTGTTCGTGGCGCTCGAGGACCTGAGCGACAACCCGAACACCCTGATCGCCCTGCGCGACCTGCGCCGGGCGGTCCAGGGCACGCGGCCGGCCGTGGAGTTCATCGCGCCGTACCAGACGGTCTGCAACCACCTGATCTACTTCTTCAACCCGCTCGGCACGCACCAGTCGTCGCCCGTCCCGGGCGGCACCAGCGAGCGCATCCTGGCCAAGCTCGCCGGCGGCATGCAGGAGAACAACCTCGGCACGACCGAGTCGACGCACCCGGTCGACGTGCCGGCCGACGAGGACCCGCAGGCCTCGAACGAGCAGTCGCTGCACACCCAGAAGGGCGCCCCGGCGGTGGACGCGAACGGGCGGGCCGACTGCCAGATCGGGCAGAGCGGCTACCTGGATCGGCTCGTTACCGACCCGCGCTACCCGCCCGACACGGCGGCCGGCGGCTTCACCGGCGGCGGCAGCCACGTGGTGCTCGATCCGAACACGCCGGGGCTCGCGGGCGGCACCTACAAGGCGCGCGAGCTCGGCATCGACCACGTGGAGGACGTGCCCTGATGAGCGCGCTCAAGGCGGGCATCCTCGCGCTGGTGGTGATCGGCCTGGCCAGCTACTTCGGCTTCACGAAGTCGAACCCGTTCGCCAACCCGTTCGAGCTGAAGGCCGTGGTGCGCGACGCCGAGAACCTGAAGTCCGGCGCCCCGGTTCGCATCGCCGGCGTGGACGTGGGCAAGGTGTCCAAGGTCGAGTCGGCGGACGACGGCGCCGAGGCGGCGCGGGTCACGATGGAGCTCCAGGACGACGCGCTCCCCGTCCACCGGGACGCCAGCCTCAAGGTGCGCTCGCGCATCTTCCTGGAGGGCAACTTCTTCGTCGACCTGCGGCCCGGCTCGCCCTCCGCCGAGGACTTCGAGTCCGGCGACACGATCCCGATCACCCGCACGACCTCGTCGGTCACGATCTCCGACATCCTCTCGGTGCTGCAGTCGGACGTGCGCACCGACCTCCAGACGCTGCTCGAGGAGTACGGCACCAAGGCGCTCGCCGGGGGCGGAGCCGAGGCGCTCAACGACGCGATCCCGTCGTTCAGGCCCGCCTACCGCTTCAGCGCGCTGACCAACGACGCGCTGCTGGGCGTACAGCCCGAGCAGGACCAGCAGCGGCTGATGCGCGGCCAGCGGCGCGTCTTCGCCGCGCTGGCCGACAACCCGGACGCGCTGCAGGAGCTGGTCACCGACCTGAACACAACCGCGCGCGCCCTCGCGCGCCAGGACAGCGCGCTGGCCGCGTCGATCCCGGCGCTGCGCGACACGCTGCGAGAGGGCCAGCCCGCGCTGGCCGAGCTGAACGCCGCGCTGCCGACCTTGCGCGTGTTCTCGCGCGAGGCGCTGCCCGGCGTGCGCTCGTCCGTGCCGGCGCTCGACGCGGCCATCCCGTGGATCGTGCAGGCGCGCAGGCTGGTGTCCGAGCGCGAGCTCAAGGGCCTGGCCGCGGACCTGCGCCAGGCCGTGCCCAACCTGGTGCGCCTCAACCGCCGCCTGATCCCGTTCCTGGGCGAGCTGCGGGCGCTCTCCTCCTGCACCAACCGGGTGCTGGTGCCGTGGGTCGAGAGCCCGATCCCGAGCATCGAGGAGGGCAACTCCGGGCACCTGGTGCGCGAGCAGATCAACCGCGCCTTCGTCGGGCTGTCCGGAGAGAGCCGCGTGCACGACGCCAACACCCCGCTCTTCCACGTCCAGGGCGTCGCGCCGCTCAAGCTCACCGCCGGTCAGATCGAGCCGGCGGCGCCCTCCGACCCGACGCTGCCGCCGCCGCACCGGCCCGACGTGCCGTGCGAGACGCAGGAGCCGCCGAACCTGGCCGCACCAGCCGGCTCGGCGCTCGACCCGCGCTACACGCAGATCTCCTCCGCGGGGGCGTCGGGCGAATGAAGGTCGCGATCCGCAAGCACCTGCGCGACTTCCTCGCCGTGGTCGGTCTGTTCGTGCTGGGCGTGGCCGTGGCGGTCTACATCCTCAGCCAGCAGGACTTCCGCTTCCCGCTGGTGGAGGAGAAGCCGAAGCGCGTGGCGCTGGAGCTCGAGAACGCCCAGGCCGTGCAGCCCGGCCAGGGGCAGACCGTGCGCGTGGCCGGCGTCGAGGTGGGGCGCATCGCCGACGTGAAGCTCGAGGACGGCGTGGCGGTCGTGCAGCTCGACATCCTGCCGAAGTACGACGACCTCATCCGCGAGGACGCCACCGCGCTGCTGCGGCCCAAGACCGCGCTGAAGGACATGTTCGTCGAGGTCAGCCCGGGCACGGGGCCCGTGCTCGAGGAGGGCGAGCGCATCTCCGTGGCCAACACCCTTCCGGACGTCGACCCGGACGAGATCTACGAGGCGCTCGACGCCGACACGCGCCCGTACCTGAAGCTGCTGGTGTCGGGGGCGGGCAAGGGCCTGAAGGGCCGCGGCGACGACCTGCGCGAGGTGTTCCGCCGCTTCGAGCCGCTCCACCGCGACCTGGCCCGCGTGACCGAGGCCACCGCCAGCCGGCGCGAGGCGCTCAAGCGGCTGATCCATCGCTACGGGCTGCTGATGGAGCACGTGGGGCAGCGCCCGCAGGAGCTGCGCCGGCTGGTGACCGCCTCGCGCTCGGTGTTCGACGCGCTGGCCGGGGAGGAGCGCAACATCTCGGCAGCTGTGGCCCGGCTCCCCGGGTCGCTGCGGGCGACCGAGACCGCGCTGCGCCAGGTGCGCGAGTTCGCCCCCGTGCTGCGCTCCTCGCTCCAGTCGCTGCGCGAGCCGATCCGCAAGCTGGACGAGACCAACGAGGCGGTCACGCCGTTCCTGCGCGAGACCAGGCCGATCCTGCGCGACGAGATCCGCCCGTTCGTGCGCGCCGCCCGTCCCTTCACCGACGACCTGCGGCTGGCCGCGCGTGACGTCTCCCGCGCCACGCCCGACCTGACCGCGACCTTCGAGGAGCTCAACCGCTTCTTCAACATGGGCGCCTACAACCCGGGCGGCGCGGAGGGCCTCGAGGGCAAGTCGGTCGCCGACCAGCGCGCCCGCCAGGAGGGCTTCCTCTACTGGCTCGCCTGGGTCTCCCAGAACACCAACTCGCTGTTCTCGACGGCCGACGGCCAGGGGCCCTGGCGCCGGGTCACGATCTGCGGCGTCCCGGCCGCCGTCATCCAGGGGCTGATCGGGACCGTGCTGACCGAGATCGGCGCGGAGGACCCCGGCGCCGTGGAGGACCTCCTCGGCGGGCCGGTCGAAGACGTGGGCCAGACGGGGGCGCCCGGCAGCGCAGTCGACCAGATCCTCTCCTCCCAGTTCGGATCCTGCAACTTCGGCTCGCTGCCGATCGCTCCGCCCGGCGGGGGCGACCTGCCCACGCTGCCCGGACTGCCCGGGCTCCCCGACATCCCGGTGCCGATCCCGTGAACAAGAGCACGCCCAGGCTCGGCAGCATCGCCGCGATGGTGCTCTTCACGCTGTCCGTGTTCGGCCTCCTGATGTTCCTGTGGGCGTCGTTCGGCGGCACGCTGCCGCTCCGGCCCGAGGGCTACCGCTTCAAGGCCGCCTTCCCGGAGGCAGCCCTGCTCGTCGAGGAGGCGGACGTGCGGCTGGCCGGGGTGAACGTGGGCAAGGTCAAGGCCAAGGAGCTGGGCCCGGGCGGGCGCACGACGGTCGCGGAGATCGAGATCGACAACCGCTTCGCGCCGATCAAGGCCGACACCCGCGCGATCCTGCGCCAGAAGAGCCTCCTGGGCGAGACCTACATCGAGCTGACCCCTGGCAGCGCGCGGGCCGACGACCTCGACGAGGGCGGCATCCTGCCGCGCGGCAGCGTGGCCGAGACGACCGAGCTCGACGAGGTCTTCAAGGCCTTCGATCCGCAGACGCGCAGGAACTTCCAGGAGTGGATGCACGAAGCGGGGATCGTCTCCAGCGACGAGTTCTCGCGCGACTTCAGCGACTCGCTCGGCAACGCCGCGCCCTTCTTCGAGGACGGGGCCGACCTGCTGCGGCCGCTGGACGAGCAGGAGGTGGCCCTGCGCCGCCTGGTGCGCGACACCGGCCGCGTGTTCGACGCGATCTCGCGCGAGGACGGGCAGCTGCGGGGGCTCATCGTCAACGGCGAGGCCACCTTCTCGGCGCTGGCCTCGCGCGACGACGCGCTGGCCGAGACGTTCCAGGTCTTCCCGACCTTCCTGCGCGAGACGCGGGCCACGGTCCGGCGGCTGGAGGCCTTCGCCCGCAACACCGATCCGCTGGTGCGCGACCTGCGCGAGCCGGCCGACGACCTGGCGCCCACCCTGCGCGACCTCGGCGACCTATCGCCGGACCTCGAGCGGCTGTTCCGCGACGTGGACCCGCTCGTGGACGCGTCGGAGCGGGGCATCCCCGCGGCTGCGCGCTTCCTCGAGGGGGCCGAGCCGGTGCTCGAGGCCACGCACGTGTTCATGCGCGAGCTCAACCCGATCCTGTCCTACCTCGCCTACTCCCGCGGCCAGATCGCCGGCTTCTTCAGCGTGGGCGGCGCGGCGCTGGGCGGCAACGGCGAGGGCGGCTACACGCGCAACACCGGCGCAGAGCACTACCTGCCGCAGGTCGCGATCATCGACGGCCGCTCGTTCGAGCAGCGGGCGGACCGGCCGTTCTGGGAGCGGGCCAACGCCTACCTCGCCCCGAACGCCTACGAGCGCGGGATCCCGCTGGGCGTGATCGAGAGCTTCGACTGCAACGCGAACGGCGGCGAGCAGCGCAACCCGTCCGGGTCCGGCGAGGACGCGGAGCCGCCCTGCTTCGTGGCGCCGCCGCACCTCTACCAGGACGACAATTTCCCGCGCCTGACGCGGGGGCGGGCGCCCTTCACCCCCGCGCCGGTGGGCCGCGAGGGCAACTCATCGGCTATCCCATAGCCGCAAGCACTCGGCTCGGCCGAGTGCGCGCGGATCGGCGTCGTCGTTTCCCGGCCCCCGGAGCGGGCACCAGGTATGAAGCAAGCTACCTGGAGGAGCCTGATGTTCGATCGGTTCAAGAGACGGTCAACCGATGACCGCGGCGAGGCCCGCGGCGGGGTGGCCACCGCGCCGCGGGAGGGGACTTCGGTGGGCGAGCCCGATCCGGCGGTTCGCGACCGCGACGTGGCGACGCGCGATCCCGCGGAGCGCGGCGCGGCCCCGGTCCGGGAGCGCCGCTTCGACCGCGGCGCCGAGCGCGACGAGGTCCGCGACGTGCGGGCCCGCCAGCGCGAGGAGTTCGGCGGCGTCAACTGGGGCTCGGCCTTCTTCGGCTGGCTCGTGGCGGTCGGCATCGCGGCGATCCTGCTGGGCCTGCTGAGCGCGGCCGGCGCGGCCTTCGGGCTGGGCGACGTGAGCGAGGCCGAGGCCGAGCAGAACGCCGAGACGATCGGGATCGTCGGCGGCATCCTGCTGATCGTCGTGCTCGCGATCGCCTACTACTGCGGCGGCTACGTGAGCGGCCGCATGTCGCGCTTCGACGGCGGGCGCCAGGGAGCGGCGGTCTGGGCGCTCGGCCTGATCGTGACGATCCTCCTCGCAGTGTCCGGCGCGCTGTTCGGCGCCGAGTACAACGTGCTCGAGCAGCTCAACCTGCCCCGGATCCCGATAGAGGAGGGCGACCTGACCGCGGGCGCCGCGGTGGCGCTGGCGCTGGTCCTGATCGGCAGCCTGGTGGCCGCGTCGATCGGCGGCAAGGCGGGCGAGCGCTATCACCGCAAGGTGGACCGCTTCGGGGTGGCGCCAGCCGCAAGCACGCGGCTCGGCCGCGTGCGCGCGGATTAGCTCAGAGCCTGAGCCACCCGCTCCACCGTCTCGCGGTGGAGCCTGACGTTCTCGCGCCGGTCGGTGCGGACCTCGGCGATCTCGGGCGCGATCGCCTCGAGGTTCACGCCGGCCGGCGTGGCTATGTGCTCCTCGTAGAGGGCCGGGTCGGCCTGGGCGGCGACGGGGAGGAAGTCGAAGATGGCGCCGCCGCCGTTGTTCAGGCAGACGACGTTCAGCTCTGCGCCGGCCCGTCGCGCGGCCAGCAGGCCGCCGAGGTCGTGCAGCAGGGCGAGCTCGCCGGTGAGCAGCCAGGTCGGGGCGCCGCTCGCCAGCGCGGCGCCCGCGGCGGAGGAGACCACGCCGTCGATGCCGTTGGCGCCCCTGTTCGCCAGGAAACGCAGCCGCGTGGGCGACTGGGGGAAGTACGCCTCGACGTCGCGCACCGGCATCGACGAGCTGAGCCAGACCACGGCGCCGTCGGGTAGCTCCGGCTCGAGCGCGGCGAGGATCTTGGCCTCGAAGGCGTCAGGGGCCGCGGCCAGGGCAGGGGGGACCTCGGCGTCGGCCGCCCGCCAGGCAGCGAGCCAGTCCGGGTCGGCGGCCTCCGCCTCGAGGTCGCGCAGCGCGGCCTGTGCCGGGCAGCGCAGGATCAGGTCCGCCCGGCGGGTGGGCTCGTGCCAGACGGCGTGCGGGTCGATCACCACCTGCCGCGCTCCGGCGACCCACTCGCGCAGCGGCTTCGAGGTGGGCATGTCGCCCACCCGCAGCACCACGTCGGGCCGGTGGCGCTCCGCGAAGGCGGGCACCCGCAGCAGCACGTCGTAGTGGGCGACCACGTGCGAGCGGTCGTGCCGGCCGCAGCGCAGGCCGGAGGTGGGCTCGGCCAGGATCGGCCAGCCGCAGGCGGCCGCGAAGCTCGCCGCCGCGTCGGCCAGCGGCTCCGTGGTGGGCCCGCAGACGATCACGCCGCGGGGTCCCTCCAGCCGCTGCCCGGGGCACGCGGCGTCCGCCTCGCGCAGCTCCGTCCAAGGCCGGCCGTCCGGGCGGCCCTCCCAGTGCGCGGGGTCGAGCTCCTCCGGGGCCGGGTCGAGCGGCTCGCGCAGCGCGAAGTTCAGGTGCACCGGCCCCGGGCGATCGCCGGCCGCCGTCCAGTACGCCCGGCAGGCGAGCGCCCGGTGGTGGACGGCCGCGTCCCGGCCCGGCTCGTGCGTGCCGACCTCCACGAACCACTTGGCCGCGTCCCCGTAGAGCTTCAGCTGGTCGATCGCCTGCCCGGCCCCCACCTCCCGCAGCTCAGGCGGCCGGTCGGCGGTGAGCACCACCAGCGGCACGCACGCCTCCCAGGCCTCGACCACGGCGGGGTGCAGGTTGGCGGCCGCCGTCCCCGACGTGCAGGTCACGGCCACCGGCCGGCCGCTCGCCTTGGCCATCCCGAGCGCCATGAAGCCGGCGCAGCGCTCGTCGATCACGGAGACCGCCCGCAGTCCGCCCTGGGCGGCGAGCGTGAGCGCCAGCGGGGCGTTGCGCGAGCCGGGGCAGGTGACGGCGTGGCGCATCCCGCAGCGGACCAGCTCGTCTACGAAGGCCTGGAGCGGGGCGTAGGTCCGGTTGATCGGCATCATGCGCGGGCGATGGTGCTCTTCATCCCGGGCTTCATGCAGCGCGGCGACGCCTGGAGGCCGGTCGCGGAGCTCCTCCCGGAACGCTATCCCAGCGTCCTGCTCGACCACGCGGAGCACTCGCTCGAGGGGCGCCTCGGGGAGATCGCGGCGGCCGCCGAGCAGGGCGGCGTGCCAGTCGGCTACTCGCTCGGCGGACGGCTGGCGCTGCGCGCCGTGCTGCGCGATCCGGGGCGCTACGCGGGGCTCGTGACGGTCGGCGCCACGGCGGGCCTGGACGAGCCAACCCTTCGCAGCGCGCGGGCCGGGGCCGACGAGCGGCTCGCCGCCTGGATGGAGGCCGCGTCGATCGAGGACATCGTGGCGATCTGGGAGCGTCAGCCGCTCTTCGCCGACCAGCCCGAGGCGCTGGTCGAGGAACAACGGGCCGGCCGGCTCGAGCACGACCCCGCCGGGCTGGCGATGCTGCTGCGCACGGCCGGCCAAGGCGTGCTCGAGCCCGTCTGGCACGAGCTGCTTACGCTGGAGCTGCCCGTGCTGGCCGTCGCCGGAGCGCGGGACGAGGGCTACGCGGCGGCGGCGCGGCGCATCGCGGAGACCGCCCGGCGAGGCCGGGCCGCGATCGTCGAGGACTCCGGACACGCGCCGCAGCTCCAGCGCCCGCGTGAGGTGGCCGGGCTGATCGAGGACTTCCTGGCCGCGACCTGAACCCCCGCGCGGCGGCCTGCGTACACCTCTCTTTCATCCTCGTCCGACGGAGGTACACCATGCGAGGGAGACGTGTCCAGCTGGCGGCGCTCGTCGCCGTGGCGGCGGTGGGCGGCGTGGCGGTCACGACGGCCGTGGCTGGCGGTGGCGACAGGAACCTGCGCACCGAGCTGATCGGGTACGAGGAGGTACCGGCCGTCTCGACCGGGGGCGACGGAAAGTTCAAGGCCCGGGTGTCCCGCGACGATGAAGAGATCCGCTACGAGCTCCGCTACGAGGACCTCTCGAGCCCCGTCCAGCAGGCCCACATCCACTTCGGCCAGTTCGCGGTCAACGGCGGCATCAGCGTGTTCCTGTGCTCGAACCTGGACGACCCGTCGGCCGGCACGCAGGCCTGCCCGCCCGCACCGGCGAAGATCACCGGGGAGATCGACGAGGACGACGTGATCGGACCGACCGGGCAGGGCATCGCGGCCCGCGAGCTCGACGAGCTCCTTCGCGCCATCCGCGCCGGCGTGGCCTACGTGAACGTCCACACCGACATGTTCCCCGGCGGTGAGATCCGCGGCCAGCTCGACCGCGACCGTCACGGGGACGACGACGACTAGTGGTCTCTCCGAATTGGAGGAGCGACCACTAGGTAGGCAGCTCCTCTACGAGCGCCCGGGCGAGCGCCTCGGGCTCGGC
>JBOGXS010000027.1:0-6017 GCA_050693815.1 Thermoleophilaceae bacterium
CAGCTGGAGCGTCGCGGATATCCGCCCGGTGGCGTGGACGGCGCCTTCGGCCCGGCCACCCACTCGGCGGTTACGAGCTTCCAGAGCTCCGCCGGCCTGGGCGTGGACGGCATCGTGGGGCCGGCCACGATCGGCGCCCTGCGGCGCCGCTCGGTCCAGACCCCCACGGCGCCGGTCGGCGACGTGCGCTTCTACCGGCCCGTGCGCAGCCCGATCGGAGACGGCTTCGGCGCTCCGCGCGCGGGCGGGCGGCGCCACGCCGGCATCGACTTCCCGGTCCCCCACGGCACGATGGTCCAGGCCGCGGGCGTGGGCAGGACGATCTTCGCGGGCTGGAACTCGGGCGGCTACGGCAAACTCGTGGTCGTCCAGCACCGGCTCGGCTACACCACCTGGTACGCCCACCTCTCGCGCGTCACCTCGTGGATCGGCGAGAACGTCTCCGGGGGCACGCGCATCGGATACGTGGGCTCGACCGGCTACTCGACCGGCCCGCACCTGCACTTCGAGGTGAGGCGGTGGAACAACCCGATCGATCCGGTGCCCTACCTGCTGTCGGGCACCGCCGCCGCCGCTCGCCGACCCGTGCGGCTGCGCTGCGCCGATCCGGATGCCTACAAGCGGGCCCGGATCGACGACTGCCGGCCACGCTAGGTCTTCGTCCCCCGCGCCATCGCGCCGAGGTCGAGCGCCCTGTCGAGCGTCTCCCCGTCCACGCCTTTCTCGAGCGCGACCTCGCGGATCGTGCGCCGGGAGGCCACCGCCTCCGTGACGATCTCGGTCGCCCTGTCGTAGCCGATGTGGGGGTTCAGCGCCGTGGCGATCGCCGGCGTCGACTCGGCGTGGCGGCGCAGCGCCTCCTCGTTGGCCTGCAGCCCGTCCACGCACCGCTCCGCCAGCAGCCGCGTGGCCGAGGCGAGGATGTGGATCGACTGGAGCAGGTTGCGGGCGATCATCGGCACCCGCACGTTCAGCTCGAAGTTGCCCTGCGTGCCGGCCACCGTGACCGCGGCGTCGTTGCCGATCACCTGGGCGGCCACCTGGAGCACCACCTCCGGGATCACCGGGTTGACCTTGCCGGGCATGATCGAGGAGCCCTTCTGGAGCTCGGGCAGCTGAAGCTCGACCAGGCCGGTGCGGGGCCCCGACCCCATCAGGACCAGGTCGTTGGCGATCTTCGTGAGCGACACGGCCACCACCTTGAGCGCCCCGTGCAGCTCGACCAGCGCGTCGCGGTTGGCCTGCGCCTCGAAGCGGTCACGCGGCGCGGCGCCGAGTCCGAGCCGGTCGCGAACGCGCTCGGCGAACTCCGGGTGGGTGTTGAGCCCGGTCCCGGTGGCGGTGCCCCCGAGCGGGATCTGGACGGCGCGGGCGAGCGCGTCGTGCACGCGGTCACGCCCGAGCGAGATCTGCGCGGCGTAGCCGCCCAGCTCCTGCCCGAGCGTGACCGGCACCGCGTCCATCATGTGGGTGCGGCCGGCCTTCACCACGTCGGCCCACTCGTCGGCCTTGGCCTGGAAGGAGGCGGCCAGCTGCTCGAGCGCGGGGAGTAGCTCGGCCTGGGCGGAGTCCACGGCGGCGAGGTGCACGGCGGAGGGGAACACGTCGTTGGACGACTGCCCCATGTTCACGTGGTCGTTGGGGTGCACGCCGTCTCCGGCGAGGCTGGCGATCACCTCGTTCGCGTTCATGTTCGAGGAAGTGCCCGAGCCGGTCTGGAAGACGTCGATCGGGAACTGGTCGTCGTGCTCGCCGGCCGCGACCTCGTCGCCCGCGCGGGCGATCCGCTGCGCGAGATCGGCGTCGAGCAGCCCCAGCTCGCCGTTCACGCGCGCCGCGGCCGCCTTGATGCGGCCCAGCCAGCGCACCACGGGCGCCGGCACGCGCTCCCCGGAGACCGGGAAGTTCTCGACCGCCTTGCCCGTCTCCGGACCCCAGAGCTGCGGCCTGGCGGAAGCCGCCGGCTCGGCCGGCGGCGCCCCGACTCTGTTCGTCGCCATTCGTTGAAGGCTATCGCCCAGTCCCCTGCGCAATCCGCACCAAGTTCGGGGCCGAACCCCGTGCATTGCCTAGACGCCCGAACCGGTCTTGCCGAAGCCGTGTTCTCATCGCCTCGCGTGACGGCTCTCATCAGGATCGACCGCTCATGGACCCCGAGCGACCGCGATCGGCCCAAGCCGATCCGCTTCTGCTCGCGCTGCGGGCACCCCTCCGACGAGCCCCCGGGCCGTCCTGAGCTGCGCCGCCGCGTCTGCGACCGCTGCGGCATGGGGATGATGCTGAGCTGCGCGCGGGACGCCCTGCCCGGCGATGCCGCCGCCTTCCTCATCTGCGCCTACGACCTCACCATGACCGCGGTGAGCCAGGCCGGAGAGCGCATCTTCGGCAAGGAGAGCGACATCGTCGGGGCGCACCTGCTCGACCTGGTCACGAGCCCGCTCGGCGACGACCAGCTCGCCCGCCACGCCGGCGTCGCGGCGCAGCGCGCGGTCGATCCGCTCGTGATGCCGTTGCGGCTGGTGTCGGGACAGACGCGCGAGGTCGGCACGCTGGCCGCGCGGATCGCCACATGCGGCCCTCCGCGGGCGGCGCTCGTCACGGTCGAGCCCAGCGAGTTCGGTCGCCGGTAGCCCGAGCGGACCCGATCGCTGCGCCGCCGGCCGAGCCGGCGGCTTCCGCACGACGGTGCAAGAACGACTGCACTGCTTGCGCAATGTCCGCTTAGCAGGCACAAAGCTCCATCAAGGTCATGAGGCTCGTGCCGAAAACCTGTGCAAGAGCGCAGCACACCTCCAACTGGAGGTGCGGACGTGCGAAGTAATGGCGCACAGCTGCTGCGATTCACACGGGACGGAGGCGATGTGAGCGGTATCAGGACCAACGCGGCCGCCGAGCTGCTCGGGGTGAGCCCCAACACGCTCCGCAGCTGGGAGCGCCGCTTCGGCTACCCGAAGCCGCGCCGCACCCAGGGCGGCCACCGCCAGTACGAGCTGGCCGAGCTCGAGTCGCTCCGGCGGGCGCTGCTCGAGACCCACAACATCTCCTCGGCCATCGAGCTGGCCCGTCAGCGCGGCGAGGGGCCGAGCTCGCCCAGCCGCCTGGTCGACGCCTGGGACCACTTCGACGAGGGCCTGGCCGACCGCGTGATGGAGGAGAGCCTCGCCGTGCGCTCGGTGGAGCGCTCGGTCGAGGAGGTGCTCCTGCCGGCCCTGGAGCTCGCGGGCGAGCGCGACGGGCGCGAGGCCGAGCGCGAGCTGGCCTTCCGCTGGGCCACGGGCTGGCTGCACGCCTCGCGGCGGGTGGTCCCGCCGGCCAGCCGGCCGCAGGGCGTGCTGCTGTTCGACTCGAGTCCGCGGCTCGACCTGGAGTCGCTCCACGTGCAGGCCCTGGAGCTCGGCCTGCGGCGCGGCGGCTTCCGCACGCTGCTGCTTGCCTTCGACCTGCCGCCCGAGCGCGTGGTGCGTGCGATCCGGGCCCTCGACCCGACCGCCTTCGTCTTCTGCGGCGGCGAGGCCACGCTCGAGGTGGTGGGACGGCTCGTCTACACGGTCCGCCAGGTAGGCTCGGCCGCCCCGGTGTTCGAGTACCGCGAGGCGATGCCGGTCACGGGGGACCACGGGATCCCGTCGCTGGGCGCCGGCCCGATCGAGGCGGTGGACCGCCTCAAGGCCTACGTGGACAGCGGGCGGATCGAGCAGGTGGTGGTGGTGCCCGAGTCGGAGGGCGCCACCGGCGCGGCGCGCCTCCCGGCCGCGACCGACCGGCGCGCGGGATAGCGCATCCGCGCGCACTCGGCCGAGCCGAGTGCCTGCGGCACGGCGCCCTCCCGTCCGGGCGGCCTCCTACAGTCTCGCCGGGATGCCGCTCGAGCTCGGCGATCCGCTCGCCCACCGCGCGCTGCAGGCGCTGCTGCGCGCGGAGTCCGCCGTGCGGCGGCGGCTCGCGGCCGAGCTCGAGCGCGAGGGCATCTCGGCAGCGGGCTTCTCCGCGCTCGTGGTCCTCACCACGGCGGGCGGCACGCTCGAGCTGAAGACGCTCCGCCGCCGGCTGGGGTGGTCGAAGGCGAACGCCACCGAGGTCACGGCCACGCTCGAGGCGCGCCGGCTCGTGCTGCGCCGCCGGGCGCCCGAGGACCGGCGCATCGTGATCGTGGCCCTGACACTCCCCGGTCGCGAGCTGGTGGCCCGCCTGTTCCCGGCCCACGCGGATCGCGTCAGGCGCGCGTTCGGGGTCCTGGACGAGGGCGAGAAGCGCTCCCTCGCCGAGCTCTGCCGCAAGCTTGCTGCCTGAGCGCGGCTCTACCGACCGCCCACGCGGGCCACCCAGACCGTCGCCATGCGAGAGCCGAGCCGGCCGCGCGCCATCCCGATCCCCACCCTGCGGTAGGAGCCCGAGAGCAGCACGGCGCGGTGCCCCGGCGACGCCATCCACCGTCCGATCGTGGCCCGGGCCCGGGGCCGCCAGCCCGAGTGCCAGGCGATCGTCTCGCCGCCGCCGGCGAGCGCCGCGTGACCGAAGAAGTCGCGGCGGATCATCCGGCGGGCATAGCGGCTCGACGAGCGGTTCAGGCCGCGCGACGCGTGCAGCGGGCGCAGGCCGTGCGCGCGCCTGAAGTCGTTGAGCGAGTCGATCGCCCTGGCCTCCGCGGGGGCCGCGGCCGAGGCGGTGGGCAGGAGCATGGCCGCGACCGTGCAGGCGCAGACCAGCAGCGCAAGGATGCGAGACACAGCGAGCCTTCTTTCCAACGGCCTACGGGGTTAGCTGTCGGGCTCGCGCAGGAAAGGTTGCGCGCCGGCTACGCAGGCCGGTTCGCCCCTACTGACTTGGGTCCCCCGTTCGCCTCCGGCCGGCTGCCGGCGGCGATTCGGCGATTGCGGCCGGTACGTTTAGCAGATCCGCTACCAGCCCGTCGACTCCGCCCAGTCCTTCCCCGAGCTCGAGCAGCGGGTGCTCGAGCGCTGGCGCGAGCGCGACGTCTTCCACGAGTCGATTCGCCGGCGCGAGGGCGCGCCGCGGTTCGTGTTCTACGAGGGCCCGCCCACGGCCAACGGGAGGCCCGGCTCGCACCACGTGCTCTCGCGCGTCTTCAAGGACGTGTTCCCCCGCTACAAGACGATGCGCGGCCACCTCGTGCACCGCAAGGCCGGCTGGGACTGCCACGGGCTGCCGGTCGAGCTCGAGATCGAGAAGCAGCTCGGCTTCACCTCCAAGGAGGACATCGAGTGCTACGGCGTGGCCGAGTTCAACGCCAGGTGCCGCGAGTCGGTGTTGCGCTACATCGACGAGTGGAACCAGCTGACCGAGCGGATCGGCTTCTGGATCGACACCGGCGACGCCTACTTCACGCTCGACGACGACTACGTCGAGTCGGTCTGGTGGTCGCTCAAGCAGGTCTTCGAGAAGGGCCTCTTGACCGAGGGCCACAAGGTGGTCCCCTACTGCCCGCGTTGCGGCACGGCCCTGTCGAGCCACGAGGTGGCGCTCGGCTACCGGGACGTCGTCGACCCCTCCGTGTACGTCAGGTTCCCGCTGCGCGACGACCCGGGGGTCGCGCTGCTGGCCTGGACGACGACTCCCTGGACGCTTTTGTCGAATGCGGCGCTCGCAGTTCACCCAGATGTCACATACGTGCGTGCACGCGTCGGCGAGGACGTGCTGATACTGGCTGAGCCCCTGGTGGAGCGAGTGCTGGGCGAGGGGGTCGAGCTGGGTGAGCGAGTCAGCGGAGCGCAGCTGGAGGGCAGCGAATACGAGCCACCGTTTCCCTACATAACCGACTACGGGCCACGCGGGCACACCGTACTGCCGGCGGAGTTCGTGACGACGGAGGAGGGCACCGGCGTCGTCCACACGGCGATCGCCTTCGGCGAGGACGACTTCCGGCTCGGCGAGCAGTACGGCATCGAGGTGCAGAACCCCGTTCGGCCGGACGGGACCTTCGACGAACGGATCGAGGAGTTCGCCGGGCGCGGCGTTCGGGAGGCGGGGCCGGACATCGTCGACGCCCTGCGCGAGTC
>JBOGXS010000028.1:0-6199 GCA_050693815.1 Thermoleophilaceae bacterium
GCCTTGGCCCGGGCGCGGTCGCCGAGCGGACCGGGCCGCCGGGTTACGTTCGCCGGCGGGCCGTCGCGGTCGGCCGCGATCGCACGCGCGATCTTCCAGGCGTCGAGGTTGAGCTCGCGGAACATGCCGCTGATCGGGTCGGAGAACCCGATGAAGTGAAGGCGCGGGGCATCGGGATGCGTGTAGGGGCCGTGGACCACCGGTCGGCCGTGGTCGCCGATCAGGCCGAGGTGGCCGATCAGCGGCTCGAGGCCGCGCCGGAAGCCGGTGGCCGCGATCACGGCATCGGGTGCGATTCGCGAGCCGTCCGCGAGGACGACCTCGGCGCCGTCGAGCGCCTCGACCGCCGCCACCACCTCCACCTTGCCCTCTCGCACCAGCCGGGCCAGCCCGATGTCGAGGATCGGCACGCCGCCGGTTCGCAGCAGGTGCGTGTACACGCCCTCGTCGGGGAGCGGCAGTCCGTGCTCTGAGAGGTCGCCGATGAACACGCGCTGGTTCACGCGGATGATGCGGTCGCCCACGGCGGGAGGCAGACGGCGGACCGCAATGCCCACCACCTGCCCGGGCAGGCCGACGGCGTCGCGCGGAACCATGTGCGGCGGGGTCCGCACCGACAGCCGCACGCGGGCCGCGCCGGCCTCGCACAGCTCGATCGCGATCTCGGCGCCGGTGTTGCCACTGCCGACCACGAGCACGTCCCGTCCGTGATAGCGCTCCCCGTCGCGGTAGTCCTTGCTGTGGACCAGGTCCCCGGTGAACCCCTCCAGTCCCGGCCAGTCCGGGATCACCGGCGTGTGGTTGTGCCCGGTCGCCACGACGACGTACGCGGCGAGCACGTCACCGCCGTCCGTGCACACCCGCCACCGCCCGTCCTCGCGCTCGATTCGCTCGACCGTGGTGTCGAAGCGGATGTCGAGCCGGTGGTGGCGGGCGTAGCCCTCCAGGTACGAGATCACCTTGTCGCGGGAGACCCAGCGCCCGAAGCGGCGCGGGATCGGGTGGCCCGGCAGGTGGGACAGCCAGCGCACGGTGTGGAGGTGGAGGCGCTCGTAGTGGGTGCGCCAGGCGGAGCCCACGGTGCCCGCCCGCTCGAGCACCACGGCGTCGACGCCGGCCAGCCCGAGCGTCGCGGCCACGGACAGGCCACCGGGTCCGGCGCCGATCACCACGGCCTCGCGCTCGCTCGGCACCCGGCCGTCAGGCGGCGTGTCGGTGGACGGGGCGATCGGCGGATCGTACTGTCGGGGCGGGTGCGGGCTCGGTGGCTGCACGAGTGCCCGAGGCGGGTCGCGAATCGACGGCGAACCACACGGCTACCGCACGAGCGACGGGGGCTACCGGCTGGAGAACGTCTTCGGCTACCTCGTGGCACGGGCGGCACGGTAGCGGCGGGGGTGGGCGAGGGTCCTCACCTCAGATCCGGTTCCGGATCGCCCACAAGTCGGGAAAGACCGGCTGAAAGAGCGTCCGCCTCAGGTACGCCGCGCCCGGCGAGCCGCCGGTGCCGGGCTTGTCGCCGATCGTCCGCTCGACCATCTTGACATGGCGGTAGCGCCACTCCTGGAGTCCCTCGTCGACGTCGACCAGGGATTCGGACACCTGGGCCGGCTCGGCCTCGTCGCGGTAGACCGCGAGCAGGACGTCCTGGACGGCCTCGGACGGCTCGAGTGGGGTGGCGATGTCCCGTTCGAGCGCCGTGGCGGGCACCGGGTAGCCGCGAGCGGCGAGGTAGCGAAGGAACGAATCGACCACCGACGGCTTCTCGAGCGCCGCGGCGATGCGCGCGTATCCAGCGCTGCCTCGCGGATAACGCAGCAGCACGTCGGGGTCGCGCCGGCCGAGCACGGCCTCGAGCTCGCGAAACTGAGCCGACTGGAAGCCGCTGGCCGATTCCAGGCGGCTGCGGAAGCCGGCGAACTCGCGTGGCGTCATCGTCTCCAACACGTCGATCTGGGCCACGATCGTCTTCAGGATCGCCCGCACGCGCCGCAGTGTGTGAAGCTCGTGGGGTCCGTCGCCGTGCTCGAAGCGTCGCTGCAGCGCGCGCAGCTCGTGCAGCAGTTGCTTGAACCACAGCTCGTAGACCTGGTGGATGACGATGAAGAGGACCTCGTCGTGCTCGTCCGAGCGCGGGCGCTGGGCGGCGAGCAGCTCGTCGAGGCAAAGATACGACGCGTACGTGAGCGCCTGCTGATGGCGGCTGCGGGTCACGGCGGCTTCGTCCAGTAGGGGCGACTCATTCAACCATCGCTCCCAGTGTGTACCCGCATCGCTCTCGCCGCCATCCGCCTCCTCCAGCCAGCGACCGGGTGGCGGAATAGACTGCGCGCCGGATGGACTTCGAGCTCGAGCTGATCCCGGTTCCGGTCACCGACGTCGACCGGGCGAAGTCGTTCTACGCAGAGCGGGCCGGCTTCACGGTGGACAACGACGTGACGGTCCGGGAAGGCCTGCGCTTCATCCAGCTGACCCCGCCCGGCTCGGGCTGCTCGGTCTCGATCGGCGAGGGCATCACCGAGATGGAGCCGGGCTCGCTCGAGGGGCTTCAGCTCGTGGTGGATGACATCGAGGCAGCCCGGGACGAGCTCTCGGGACGAGGGCTCGAGGTCTCCGACGTCCAGGACTTCCCGTGGGGTCGATTCGTCTTCTTCAGCGACCCCGACGGCAACGGGTGGGCCGTCCAGCAGGTCCCCGACTACGGCGAGGGGCGCACCCAGCCCGAGGGCCTCTAGCCCGCGCCCCGTTGCCGCGAGCTCGGGGAGCTGTCCTGCCCAGGGGCCGCTATGCGACCCCAGACCAGGATGGTGCCCCGCCGAGCGCACCGGGTCGCCCGGGCGCCCCGGGATCGCCAGCCTCGAAGAGCGCCGCCCCGCTATGCGGGCCCGAGTGAGGCGCTCGACGCCGCGCGGCCGCGGAGGTAGGTCGGCGCCCGCGCGGAGTCGATCAGCTGGTGGACCTGCTCGATGACGACTGATCCCTCGCCCACGGCGGAGGCCACTCGCTTGGTCGAGCCGCTGCGGGCATCGCCCACCGAGAAGACACCGGGCAGGCTGGTCTCGAGCATCAGGGGCGGGCGCGAGAGCGGCCAGCTGCCGGAGGGGAGATCGGGACCGCTCAGCAGGTAGCCCCACTTGTCGCGGCGGATGCCGTCGGGGAGCCACGAGGTGTGCGGCTGTGCGCCGATGAGGATGAAGAGGGCGGCGGCGGGCACGGTGTCGGAGCGGCCGGAGGCCGAGTCGCGCAGCGTGATCGCCTCCAGGAAGCCGTCGCCCGAGCATCCCCCGACCTCGGCATGGGGACGAACCTCGATGTTGTCGGCGGCGTCGATCTCGTCGACAAGATAGGTCGACATGGTCTCGGCGAGGGACTCGCGACGGACGAGGACGGTCACGCGGCGGGCGTAGCGGCTCAGGTGCACGGCGGCCTGGCCGGCCGAGTTGCCGCCGCCGACCACGTAGACATCCTGGCCGGCGTGCGCGCGTGCCTCGGAGACCGAGGCGCCGTAGAAGACGCCCGTCCCGACGAAGGTGTCGAGGTCCGGGATCTCCAGTCGCCGGTACGAGATCCCGGTGGCCAGCACCACGGCGGTGGCGGTGGCCTGGCTCTGGTCGGAGAGCGTGAGCACGTGGCGGCCACCGCTGGGACGCAGCGCCGTCACCTCGCGCGTATGAAGGAAGCGCGCGCCGAAGATCCAGGCCTGTTGGTAGGCCCGCTGCGCGAGCTCCGACCCGCTCACCCCGCGCGCGAAGCCGAGGTAGTTGCGGATGAGCGAGCTGGAGCCCGCCTGGCCGCCGATCGACTCACGCTCGACCACCAACGTGTCGAGGCCTTCGGATGAGGCGTACACCGCCGCGGCCAGGCCCGCCGGGCCGGCGCCCACGACCGCCACGTCGAAATCGGAGCGGTCCTCCAAGGTGGTGCTCACGCCGTAGGCATCGGCCAGCTCGGCGTTGGTGGGGTTCACGAGGACTCCCCCGCCCACCAGGACGATCACCGGGTCGCGGGTCCCCTCCTGGCCTGCTTCCGAGAGCATGCGCCGCCCCTCCGCCGAGTCGGTCTCGTGGACCACGTGGGGTACCCCGTTGCGGGCCAGCAGCTCACGCAGCTGGTGCGAGCGCGGCGACCGGCGCTCGCAGACGACCGCGACCTCCTGTGGCGAGCCCGAGCTCGCGCGCTCCCATTCCTGGAGGAACTCCGTGACCGTGCGGTGGAAGTACTCGTCCGCGCGTCGCCATGGCTTCAGCACGTAGTAGTCCATGCGGCCACGCGCCATGGCGCGCAGCATCGCGTCGGCGGTCTGCCGGTCGCCCCACGCTCCGAAGCTCACGAGCATGGCGCGCTTGGCATCCGGAAAGAGCGCCTTGGAGCGGGCCAGGAACTCCTCGCCCGTCAGGTCCGGCATCCACTGGTCCGCAAGAACGAGCGCCACCGGCTGACCGTCGGCGCGCCAGCGCTCGAGCTTCGTCAGCGCCGCCAGCGCCGACCCCTCGCAGCTGACTCGATAGTCGCTGCCATAGCGCCGCTCGAGCTCGCCTCGGATCAGGGCCCGGGTCTCGCTCTCGTCCTCGACGACGAGCATCACCGGCCTGGTGGTCTCCGTGGAGGGCATGGGTTGAGGCTACCGCTGGGCGAGGGAGTCCCTGCGCTGCCGCCGTCACGTTCGGTCGGCAACATGCCCCCGTTCCTCAGTCGATGACTGCTCCGCCGCTGATGTTCAGGGTGGCGGCCGTCATCGTGCGGGCGTGGTCGGAGGCGCCGAAGAACAGGATCACGCCGGAGCCCCGTCGGACCATGTGGCGTGCGGCGGCCTGGGAGGTGAGGAACGTCGACCGCACGATCGACTCGATCGGGCGCGCGAAGTCCTCGACATCCATGTCGATCAGCGCGGTCCCGTGCACATCGCCGTGGCCGATGAGGTTGAAGCAGATGTCGATGCGTCCGGCCTCGGCCGCGACGCGGTCGGCGTGCTCGCGGACCGCGACCGGATCGAGCGCGTCGACGACGTGTGCTCGGACCTCGCCACTTGCGGCGCGAATGCCGTCTGCGACTGCGTCGAGGGTGGGCTTGGTGCGCCCGGCTAGGTGTACGCGGGCGCCTGCGTCGGCGAAGGCTCGGGCTACGGTCGAGCCGATCGGTCCCGCCCCGTAGATCACTGCCACCTTGTCTTGGAGCACGTGCGTTACCTCCTCACGGCCTGGAGCGGTAGCGAAGGTGAACCATCCCGTTGGCGAAACGGCGTTCGTCCAGGAGTTCTAGCCGCAGGCGGACACCGTCGGGGAAGAGCCGCTTCCCTCCCCCCACCACGACGGGCGCGATGTACAGGTTGCACTCGTCGACCAGCCCCGCCTCGAGCGCCTGCGAGGCGAGGTCGGCGCCGCCCACGCTGATGCTCGTCCGCCTTGCGCGGCCGAGTCGGGTCATGATCGTGGCCCGGACGAGCACCGGGCGGACGGTGGTGCACACGCGCCGCTATCGGACGTGCGCGCGCTGAGCATCGAGCGCTGAGCACTGTCACAGGCAGCGCCTCTATCTCGTCTCAGAGGGCAAACGAGACGACAGGAGCAGTCATGAAAGTTTTCGTAGCGGGCGCCACAGGCGTTCTCGGCAGAGCGCTCGTCCCGCAGCTGGTGGCGCGAGGCCACGAGGTGGTCGGGATGACCAGGAGCGCATCGAAGCAGGACCTGGTGCGCAGCCTGGGAGCGCGCCCGGTCGTGGCCGACGCTCTCGACCCCGACGCGGTCGCCCAGGCGGTGGCGTCCGCCGAGCCCGAGGTGATCGTGCATCAGCTCACCGCCTTGTCCGGGCCGATGAGCGTCCGTGACATGCGGCACCCCGAGCGCTTCAGGGGGACGATCCTGACCAACCGGCTGCGTACCGAGGCGACGGACCATCTGTTGGCTGCCGGCCGCGCCGTGGGGGCGCGGCGCTTCGTGGCGCAGAGCTTTGCGGCGTTCCGGTTCGCTCGCACGGGCGGGCCGGTGCAGACCGAGGCCGATCCCCTCGATCCCAACCCGCCGGCGGCGCTGCGGACGGTGCAGGCGGGGTACCTGTATCTGGAGCAGGCGGTGACGACGATCGAGTGGGGCGAGGGTCTCGCGTTGCGCTACGGCGGCTTCTACGGTCCGGGGACCGCGACCAGCCTGGCTCCGGATGCGCAGATGGCGGCGCCGATCCGCAAGCGTCGGTTCCCGATCGT
>JBOGXS010000029.1:0-5135 GCA_050693815.1 Thermoleophilaceae bacterium
ACTCCACCGACCAGATGCCCAGCTGCCCGAGCGGTGCCAGCACGACCAGGGCGACCAGCGCGAGCGGCCCGAGCACCGCGGCGGCCGCGGCGAGGCCGTGCAGCCGCACCGGGGGCACCACGTCCCCGCGCGCCGCGTGCTGGTGGTAGCGCGCGCGGCCGCGGGCCAGGCGCTCGAGCACGAGCAGGGCGAGCGTGACCGACACGAGCAGGGTGGCGAGCTGCATGGCGGCGTCGCGGTCGAGCGCGGTGAACCAGACCCGGTAGATGGCGTCGGTGAAGGTGCGCACGCCGAGCAGGTTGACCGTGCCGAAGTCGGCCAGCGCCTCCATCAGCGCGAGGGCCGCTCCGCCGAGGATGGCCGGCCGGGCGAGCGGGATGGCCACGCGCAGGATCGCCGCGCGCCGCCCGAGGCCGAGCCCGCGCGCGGCCTCCAGCAGCGTGCGCGACTGCGCGAGGAACGCGGCCCGGGCGAGCAGGTACACGTAGGGGTACAGCACCAGCGTGAACACGCACACGGCGCCCAGCTGGGAGCGGATGCCGGGCACGTCCAGCCCGAGCGCGAACAGCGTGAAGACGTAGCCGGGCACGGCCAGCGGGAGCACCAGCGCCCACTCGACGAAGCCGCGCCCGGGGAAGTCGCAGAACGAGACCAGCGCGGCGAGCGCCGTGCCCAGCACCAGCACGCCCGCCCCCACGCCCGCGAGCAGGACCGCGGTGGCCACCGCCGCCTCGGGCACGAAGCCGGAGAACTGGGACAGTCCGCCGGGCGCGACGACGAACGAGAGCGGCAGGCCGATCAGCGGCCCGGCCACGACCAGCGCGGTGAGGAGGGTGAAGACGGCCCAGCCGTCGAGGCGGCCGCGGAGCCAGCTCAGCCGGCGGTCAATCCCAGCCCACCTCATCCATGAGCGCCAGCGCCTCGCCGAGTCGGGCCCCGGCGCCCTCCGCGTCGATCGGGTCGGCCTTGAAGTCGAGCTCGGTGTCGACCCGGAACTCGTGGTTGTTCTCGGAGAAGACGCGCTGCTGCTCGGGCTGGACGAGGAACTCGATCAGCTCGCGCGCCTCCCCGGCCTGGTCGGAGCCGCTCACCACGCCCATTCCCGACAGGTTCACGTGCGTGCCGCGCCCGTCCTGGTCGGCCCAGACGGGCTCGACGGGGAAGTCGGGGTCCTCCTCCTTCTCGCGCTCGAGGTAGTAGTGGTTCGTGAGGCCGACGTCGCAGTCACCGTCGGCGATCGCCTCGAGCACGTCCACGTCCGAGCCGAGGATGTCCGGGTCGTTCGCCATCCAGCGCCGCAGCATGCGCTCGGTGGCCGCGCGGCCGTCCTTGGCCAGCCGGTCGGCCACGAACGAGACGTTGTACTCGCTCGTGCCCGAGCGCAGGCACAGCCGGCCCTTCCAGCGCGGGTCGCCCAGGCCCTCGTAGGTGGTCACCGCGTCGGGCGCCACCCGCTCGCTCGAGCGCATGATCGTGCGCGCCCGCAGGGCCAGGCCGTACCAGTGGCCGCCGGGGTCGCGCAGGCGCTCGGGCACGAGCCGGTCGAGCTCGGCCGAGCGCAGCGGCTCGAGCAGTCCGGCCTCGGTGGCGCGCCACAGGTTGGCCGCGTCGACGGTGATGAGCACGTCCGCCGGCGTGTTCTCGCCCTCCGCCCGGAGGCGCTCGTAGAGCTCGCTCGCCGAGCCCCCGCGCAGGCGCAGGTCGGTGCCGGTCTCGGCCGCGAAGTCCTCGAAGGGCTGCTCCTCGCCGTAGTGCGAGCGGGCCGAGTAGATGTCGAGCGCCTCGGAGTCGGAGCCGGAGGTGGCGAGCACCACGCCCACAAGCGAGAGCGCCAGCAGCGCGGCGCCGCCGGCGAGGATCGCGATGAGGCCCGTCCTGGACACGGCTAGGGCGTGGTCTCCGTCTCCGTCTCCGACTCGGTCTCCGGGGGGGCCGTTTCGGTCCCGGTCTCCGGGGCCGTCTCGGTCTCCGTGGAGGGCGCCGTCTCCGTCCCGGTCCCCGCGGCCGTTCCGGTCCCGGTCGTCTCGAACTGCACGTCGCCCTCGCGGTCCTCGCCGCACGCGGCGAGCCCCACGGCGGCGCCGGCTCCGAGGATCCCGGCGACCATCAGGATCGCTGCCTTCTCGAGCATGGCCATTAGGCTACCCTAACTCCGACCCCGGTGGTCTGATACCGGCCCGGCGCGCTAACCTTGATGGTGTATGGCAGCCACCGACAAGACCCGCATCGCCAAGCCCAGCCCGATCAAGGAGAATGAGCAGGGCCAGCTCGTCGCCAAGAAGGGGATCTCCCGTGAGGTGATCGACGAGCTCTCCAGGATCAAGGGAGAGCCCGACTGGATGCGCGACAAGCGGCTCAAGTCCTTCGAGATCTTCGAGCGCAAGCCGATCCCCACCTGGGGCGTCGACCTGTCCGACCTCGATCTCACGCAGCTCGTCCTCTACTCGCCGCCCGAGGCGGGCCGCTACGACAGCTGGGACGACGTGCCCGCCGAGATGAAGGACACATACGAGAAGCTCGGCATCCCGCAGGCGGAGCGCGAGCACCTCGCCGGGGTCGTCGGCGTGTGGCGCCAGGAGCCCTTCTACGAGGGCCTGAAGAAGGAGTACGCCGACCTGGGCATCCTCTTCTGCGCGATGGACACGGCGGTCACCGAGCACGAGGACCTGGTCCGCGAGTACTTCATGAAGAAGTGCGTGCCGCCGCAGGACAACAAGTTCTCGGCGCTGCACGGCGCCGTCTGGTCAGGCGGCTCGTTCCTGTACGTGCCGAAGGACGTGAAGGTCGACCTCCCGCTGCAGGCCTACTTCCGCATGGAGGGCTCGGGCGAGGGCACCTTCGAGCACACGCTGATCATCGCCGACGAGGGCTCCGACGTGAACTACATCGAGGGCTGCACGGCGCAGACGTACAGCATGAACTCGATGCACTCCGCGGTCGTCGAGATCTTCGTCAAGGAGGGCGCCAAGGCTCGCTACACGACCGTGCAGAACTGGTCGAAGGACGTGTTCAACCTGAACACCAAGCGGGCGATCGTCGAGGCGCACGGGACCGTCGAGTGGGTCGGCGGCTCGATGGGCGCCAAGAAGGTGATGCTCTACCCCGGCTCCTTCCTGATCGGGGAGGGCGCCCGGGCCGACCACCTGAACGTGGGCGTGGCCAGCGGCGACGTCTGGAAGGACACCGGCGCCAAGGTCGTCCATCTTGCGCCGAACACCAACTCGAACATCCTCGCCAAGTCGATCTCAAAGGACGGCGGGATCATGGGCTACCGCGGCCTGGTCCGGATGGGCCACAACTCGCAGGGCTCGAAGGCCCACGTGCAGTGCGACGGTCTGATGATGGACGACCGCTCGCGCTCGGACACCTGGCCCGACATCCAGATCCAGAACCCGCACGTGACCGTGGCCCACGAGGCCGTGGTCGGCAAGATCTCGGACGAGCAGCTCTTCTACCTGCAGTCCCGCGGCCTCTCCGAGGAGGAGGCGGCGGCGATGATCGTGAACGGCTTCATCGAGCCGGTCACGAAGGAGCTGCCGATGGAGTACGCGGTCGAGCTGAACCGGCTGATCCAGCTCGAGATGGTCGACTCGATCGGGTAGCTGCTCCTCCGGGCGGCGGCGGTCCGGCCTCGGACCGGGCCGCGTGGGGGCGGGGGACCGGGGATCACGGCAGCCGCTGGCCGCGCATGCGTTCACGCGGCTGCGTTGCATGCCCGCCCGCGGAGTTCGGCGCGAGTGCCACCCGTCTCGAGGCCGGCGCCGGGGCGTGATCCTGGCTGAGCTCCGAGGGCTGGAAGGCGTGGCTGCGCGCCCGGGCCGCGTGTCGGTGCTAGCACGCCGCTACGCTCGCATCGTGACGCCGGAGGAGCTCGCCAACCTCGCGCGGCTGCGCCGCGCCCGCGATCTGATCGACCGCGAGTACGCGCGCCCGCTCGACGTCGCCGCGCTCGGCCGCGCTGCGCTGATGTCGACCGCACACTTCTCGCGGCAGTTCCGCGCGACGTACGGGGAGACGCCCTACGCCTACCTGATGACGCGGCGCATCGAGCGGGCGAAGGCGCTGCTGCGCCGCGGCGACCTGTCGGTCACCGAGGTCTGCACGGCGGTCGGGTGTACGTCGCTCGGCTCGTTCAGCGCACGCTTCACCCAGCTGGTGGGCGAGACGCCGACGGCCTACCGGGCCCGTGACCACAGCGCGCTCGCGAGCGTGCCGGGCTGCGTCGCCAGGGACATCACCCGCCCGAGCCGCAAGCCGAGCAGGATCGGAGAAGCGCGCGGGGCGCTGGCTCCCTAGCCTTGCGGGCATGAATCTCACTCTTTCCACTTGCTTCGTCCTGGTCCATGACCCCGACGCCGCACTGACCTTCTACCGCGACGAACTCGGCCTCGAAGTGCGCAACGACGTCGCCCGCGAAGACTTTCGCTGGATCACCGTCGCCGGCGCCTCCCAGCCCGACGTCGGAATCGTCCTCACGAACTACCTGAACGGCAGCCCCGCCGACGGCGACGCGGTCGCCGCCCTCGTCGCCAAGGGCGCCCTGAACGGCGTCCACTTCCATACCGACGACCTCGACGCCACCTTCGAGAAACTGCGCGCCTCGGGCGCCGAGATCGTGCAGGAGCCGACCGAACAGCCGTGGGGCACGCGGGACTTCGCCGTGCGTGACCCGTCCGGCAATCTGCTGCGCATCGACCAGCCGCCCGCCGCGTCGTCGTGACGCGGCCGACGCGATCGGGCCGTGGTGGCTGAGACTGGTGGCCAGGGGCGGGATCGAACCGCCGACCGCGCTTTTCAGGCCGTGAATCCGATGTCCGATGCTGACCAAACCCGCGTATTTGCTGGCCTGTCGAGTCGAGCATAGGCGAGATGCCCGACCGCGCCGACGAAGGAGAACCAGACGTGCTGCTCGAAGCTGGTCAGATCGAGCCAGGCGACGCCGACGGAGACCGCGAAGGCGGCCCCGCCTAACAGATGGAGGCACGATAAGCATGGCCACGAGGACGGACACGCAGTCGCCTGCGCTGCATGTTGCCGACAGCCACGAACTGATCCGCGTGCACGGCGCGCGCGTGAACAACCTCAAGGACGTCAGCGTCGAGATCCCGAAGCGCCGGCTGACGGTGTTCACCGGC
>JBOGXS010000030.1:0-3410 GCA_050693815.1 Thermoleophilaceae bacterium
CGCCCAGCGCGGTGAGGTACTCGATCGCCGGATCCGAGGCCAGCCCGGCGTAGGTGCCGCGCAGATCCTCGCGCACGTCCGGGTGGCGCATCGTGAAGCCGCGCACGTGCGTCTCGTAGATCACGACGTCCGACCAGGGCGTGCCCGGCGGGCGGTCGCCCTCCCAGTCGAAGCCCGTGTCCACGACCACCGAGCGCGGGATGGCGTCGGCCGAGTCCTCGTCGTCCGGCTCGAGGTCGGCGCTGTCGGCGCCGTCCGGCGTGTAGGGGAAGGCGTTGGCCCGCTCCCAGCGCACGGGACCGGCGATCGCCTTCGCGTAGGGGTCGATCAGCAGCTTGGCCGGGTTGAAGCGCCGGCCCTCCTCGGCGTCGTAGGGGCCGTGCACGCGGTAGCCGTAGCGCTGGCCGGGGCCGATGCCGGGCAGGTAGCCGTGCCAGTTGAAGGCCGTGCGCTCGGTTAGCTCGAGCCGGCGCTCCTCGTCGCGCTCGTCGAACAGGCACAGCTCCACGCGCTCGGCCTGCTCCGAGAAGAGCGAGAAGTTGGTGCCCTGCCCGTCCCAGGTGGCGCCCAGCGGGAAGGGCCGGCCGGGCCAGAGCTCGCTCACCGGACCACCGCTCCGGACCTCGCCGGGAGCACCACGTGACCGCCGGCGATGCGGGTCTCGTGCGTGGCGAGCACCACCTCGCGGCCGTCGACGGGCACCTCGCGCCGCCGGGCGGCGAAGTTCATGGCCAGCTCGAAAGGACCGCGCCGTACGCGCAGCCAGCGCTGTGCCTCGTCGTGGGTGATCTCGGGTTCGATCCGCGGAAGCTGCGACCGAAGGCGCAGCAGCTCGCGGTACAGGGTCGCCAGCCGGCGGTCCTCCCGACGGGTCAGCTTCGAGCGCTCGAAGGTCTCGGGCGCCTGCGGGTCCGGCACCTCCTTCCCCGCGAAGGCCGCGAAGTCGGCGAACTCCTTGCGCCTCCCCTCGCGGGTGGCGCGGGCGATGCGCTTGTCGATGTGGTCGGTGAAGAACTGAAAGGGAGCGCGCTCGCCCCACTCCTCTCCCATGAACAGCAGCGGCGTGAAGGGCGACAGCAGGGTGCAGAGGGCGGCCAGCGGGCGCGCCCGGGGCGGCGGCCGGTCGCCGAAGGCGCGGTTGCCGACCTGGTCGTGGTTCTGCGAGCAGACCACGAACTGCTCGGGCGGGCGGTCCCCGGCGGGGGCGCCCACCCGCCGCCGGCGTGCCTCGGACCAGCGCCCGTCGTAGACAAACGGCCGCTGGAACGCGTGAGCCAGGTCGGCCACGCGGCCGAAGTCGGCGTAGTAGCCCTCGCGCTCGCCGGTCAGCAGCGTGCGCAGCGCGTGGTGGAAGTCGTCCGCCCACTGGGCGTCCTGGCCCAGGCCGCCCTCTTCGGGCGGCCGGATCGTGCGCGGGTCGTTGCGGTTGGTCTCGGCGATCACGAGCGCGGACACCCGCTCGGCGTGCACGCGGTCGGCGACCTCGGCGAGCAGGTGGCGCGGGCCGTTGTCGATGATCGCGTGGACGGCGTCAAGGCGCAGCCCGTCCAAGTGGTATTCCCTCACCAGGTTCGCGGCGCTCTGCAACGCCCACTCGCGCACTCCCTCGCAGTCGGTGTCGTCGTAGTTGATCGCCTTGCCCCAGCCCGTCTCGTAGCGGTCGGTGAAGTAGGGGCCGAACGCCTTCATCGTGCGCACGCCCGACGCGCCGAGGTGGTTGAGCACGAGGTCGAGCACCACCCCCATGCCGACTCCGTGCGCCGCGTCCACCAGCCGCCGCAACCCGTCCGGGCCGCCGTAGGCATGGTGCGGTGCTTGCAGGTAGACGCCGTCGTAGCCCCAGCCGCGCACGCCCGGGAACTCCGACATTGGCATCAGCTCGACCGCCGTCACGCCGAGCTCGCGCAGGCCGGCCAGAAACGGGATGGCGGCCTCGAAGGTGCCCTCGCGCGTGAAGGTGCCGACGTGCAGCTCGTAGAGAACCAGGTCGCGCAACGGAACGCCGTCCCAGCCGGCGTCGGTCCATTTGAACGCGTCCGGGTCCACCACTCGCGACGGACCTCGCAGGCCCTTCGGCTGGTGACGGGACATCGGGTCTGCGTGACGCTTCCCGTCGAGGACGAGGCGGTAATCGTCGCCGGGTCCCGCGTCGATCACGCCCTCCCAGACGCCGTAGCCCGCCGGGTGAAGGGGTTGCTCGAGGAGCGAGACCGACTGCGGTCGCGGCGCCCAGACACGGAACTCCACCCCGCCCTCCGGGCGGGCCGTCGCCCCCAGGGGGCGCTCGAATGGGTACGTCACTCCGGCACCAGCCAGACGACGCCGAGCGGCGGCAGCGTGACCTCGGCCGAGAAGGACTGCTCGTGCCAGCCCACCGGCTCGGCCTCCACGCCGCCCAGGTTCCCGGTGTCCGAGCCGCCGTAGAAGCCCGAGTCGGTGTTCAAGACCTCGCGCCAGCGCCCGGCCCGGGGCAGCCCGAGCCGGTACCCCGCCCGGGGCACGGGGGCGAGGTTGGCGACGCACACGAGCACGCGCTCGGCGTCGCTCGACGAGCGCGCGAAGGCGATCACGTTGGCGGCCGCGTCGTTGGCCTCGAGCCACCAGAAGCCGGCCGGGTCGAAGTCCCGCTCGTAGAGCGCCGGCTCGGAGCGCAGGGCGCGGTTGAGGTCGCGCACCAGCGCCTGTACGCCGGAGTTGCCGGCGTCCTCGAGCAGGTGCCAGTCGAGCGAGCGCTCGTGGCTCCACTCGGCCTCCTGGGCCAGCTCGCCGCCCATGAACAGCAGCTTCTTGCCAGGGTGCGCCCACATGTAGGCGTAGAGCGAGCGCAGGTTGGCCAGCTTCTGCCAGCGGTCCCCGGCCATCTTCGAGTAGAGCGAGCCCTTGCCGTGCACCACCTCGTCGTGCGAGAGCGGCAGCACGAAGTTCTCCGTGAACGCGTACATCAGGCTGAACGTGAGCTGGTGGTGGTGAAAGCGGCGGTGGACCGGGTCGCGCTCGAAGTAGTCGAGCGTGTCGTGCATCCAGCCCATGTTCCACTTGAAGCCGAAGCCCAGGCCGCCGAGGTAGGTCGGGCGCGACACGCCGGGCCAGGCCGTGGACTCCTCGGCCACCGACAGGATCCCGGGCTCGCGCCGGTGGATCACCTCGTTCAGCTCCTCGAGGAAGCGCACCGCGTCGAGATCCTCGTTGCCGCCGTGCTCGTTGGGCACCCAGGCGCCCTCGGGCCGCGAGTAGTCGAGGTAGAGCATCGAGGCCACCGCGTCCACCCGCAGCCCGTCCGCGTGGTACTCGCGCGGCCAGAACAGCGCGCTCGAGAGCAGGAAGTTGCGCACCTCGTTGCGGCCGTAGTTGAAGATCAGCGTGCCCCACTCGGGGTGGGCGCCGCGGCGCGGGTCCTCGTGCTCGTACAG
>JBOGXS010000031.1:0-14575 GCA_050693815.1 Thermoleophilaceae bacterium
CCGTCGCGGCGAGCCCGGCGGCGAGCCGCCGGCGGCCGAGCCCAGGGCGCGCGGCCGGCTGAAGCTGCGCCAGGGAGTCGTGGTTTCCGACAGGGCGGACAAGACCATCACCGTCCGCATCGACACCACCCGCCAGCACCGCATGTACAAGAAGATCGTCCGGACCAGCTCCACGCTTCGCGTCCACGACGAGCGCAACGACGCCCACGTGGGCGACACGGTCCGCGTGATCGAGAGCCCCCCGCTCAGCCGCACCAAGCGCTGGCGCCTCGTCGAGATCCTGGAGAGGGCTCGCTGAGCCATGATCCAGCAGGAGTCCCGGCTCAAGGTCGCCGACAACACCGGCGCGCGCGAGGTGCTGTGCATCCGCGTGGCCGGCGGCTCCCGGCGCCGCTACGCGGGCGTGGGCGACATCATCGTCTGCACCGTGAAGCAGGCCATTCCGCACGGCTCGGTCAAGAAGGGCGAGGTCGTGAAGGCCGTGGTGGTGCGCACGAAGAAGGAGTTCGGCCGCGACGACGGCACGTACATCGCCTTCGACGAGAACGCGGTGGTCCTGCTCGACCAGGCCAACACCCCGCGCGGCACCCGCATCTTCGGCCCGGTCGCCCGCGAGCTGCGCGAGCGCAACTTCATGCGAATCGTCTCCCTCGCCCCGGAGGTGCTCTAGCGATGGCGCTCAAGATCCGCCGCGACGACACCGTGCGCATCATCGCCGGCAAGGACAGGGGCAGGACCGGCCGCGTGCTGCGGGTGGACCCGCGCAGGGAGAGGGTCTACGTCGAGGGCGCCAACGTCGTCAAGCGCCACACTCGCCCCCGCACCCTGCGCGACACCCAGCGCGCCCAGGAGCTCGGCGGGATCGTCGAGAAGGAGGGCCCGATCCACGTGTCCAACGTGATGCTCGTCGACCCGGAATCGAACGAGCCGAGCCGCGTGTCCGTCAAGCGGGAGGGCGGGCGCCGCACGCGGGTGGCCAAGAAGTCGGGCAAGGAGATCGACTGATGGAAGCGTCGGCCCAGGCCAACGTCCCGGCGCGGCTCAAGGAGCGCTACGAGCGGGAGGTCCGCCCGATGCTGCGCGAGCGCTTCGGCTACTCCTCGGTGATGGAGGTGCCGGGCGTCGAGAAGATCACGCTCAACATGGGCGTGGGGGAGGCCAAGCAGGACTCGAGCATGCTCGAGGCGGCCACGGAGCAGCTGGCCACCATCGCGGGGCAGCACCCGAACGTCCGCCGCGCACGCAAGTCGATCGCCGCCTTCAAGCTGCGGGACGGGATGCCCGTGGGAGTCAGCCTCACGCTGCGCCACGCGCGCATGTACGAGTTCCTCGACCGCCTGACGTCGATCGCGATCCCGCGCATCCGCGACTTCCGCGGCCTGAGCCCGCGCTCCTTCGACGGGCGCGGCAACTACTCGATGGGCGTGCGCGAGCAGATCATCTTCCCCGAGATCGACTACGACTCGATCGACCAGGTGCGCGGCCTCGACGTGACGATCACCACGTCGGCCAAGACCGACGAGGAGGCCTACACTCTGCTGCGCGAGCTCGGCATGCCGTTCGCGCGCGAGGGCGCGCCCGGCCAGGACCTGGAGGCGGAGGCCGCGGCCGACGAGGAGCGCCGCAGGGAGGAGGCGCGCCGGCGGGCGGAGGCCGAGCAGGCCGCCTTCGAGGAGCTCAAGGAGGAGAACCCCGAGGCGTACGAGACGCCCACCCGCCCGGACGAGGACGAAGCAGCGCCCGAAGAGGCACAGGAGTAGATGGCCAAGACGTCACAGAAGGTCCGCCAGCAGCGCGGCTCCAAGTACAAGACCCGCAACTACAACCGCTGCCGCCGGTGCGGCCGCCCGCGCGCGTACGTGCGCAAGTTCGGGCTGTGCCGCATCTGCCTGCGCGAGATCGCCCACGAAGGCATGATCCCCGGCCTCACGAAGTCGAGCTGGTAGCCGTGCAGACCGATCCGATCGCCGACTTCCTGACCCGCATCCGCAACGGGCTGCGGGCCGACCACGACGAGGTCGAGATGCCGTCCTCCACCTTCAAGGCCGAGATCGCGCGCATCCTTGTCGAGCAGGGCTACATCGACGGCTACGAGACCGACGCCGGCAGGGTCGGCCGCGTCCTGCGCGTGCGCCTCAAGTACACCGAGGACCGCAAGCCCGTGATCACCGGGCTGGAGCGACTGTCGAGGCCGGGCCGGCGCCGGTACGTCGCCGCCGGCGAGGTGCCCAGGATCCACGGCGGCATGGGCACGGCGATCGTGTCGACCTCGCGCGGCGTGATGACAGGCCACGACGCGCGCCGCGAGGGCGTGGGCGGCGAGCTGGTCGCCCGGGTGTGGTGACGATGCCCCTTTCCCCACCCCCGCACGCACGGATGACGCGCCCCCGCGCGCACGCGGGCGAGGAAAGGAGCATCGCCCCATGAGCCGGATCGGCAAGGAGCCCATCTCCCTCCCCGACGGCGTGGAGGTCACGATCGAGCCCGAGCTCGTCAGGGTGAAGGGGCCGAAGGGCGAGCTCCAGGAGCGTGTGGCACGCGACATAGGCGTGGAGCAGCAGAACGGTCAGATCCTGGTCAGCCGCCCCACCGACCGCGGCGAGCACCGCGCCCTGCACGGCCTCACCCGCAGCCTGATCGCCAACATGGTCGAGGGCGTGACGAGCGGCTACGAGAAGCGCCTCGAGATCCAGGGGGTGGGCTATCGCGCCCAGCTTCAGGGCAGCAGGCTCGTGCTCGCGCTCGGCTACTCGCACCCGGTCGAGATGGAGGCGCCCGAGGGCATCGACTTCGAGGTGCCGCAGCCCACCCGCATCGTCGTGCGCGGGATCTCCAAGCAGGTCGTGGGCGAGGTGGCGGCCAACATCCGCAAGCAGCGCCCGCCGGAGCCCTACAAGGGCAAGGGCATCCGCTACGAGGGCGAGTACGTGGCCCGGAAGGTCGGGAAGCGCGCATGACGGTCGCCACCAAGGGCACCCGCCGGCTGCGCCGCCGCCGCCGCGTGCGCGCCAAGGTGCACGGCACCGCGGAGCGTCCGCGGCTGTCCGTGTTTCGCAGCAACCGCGGCATCCAGGCGCAGCTGATCGACGACGTGAAGGGCCACACGGTGGCCGCCGTCAACTGGATCGAGGGCGACCTCAAGTCGCTGGGGCGCATGGAGCAGGCCACCAAGGCGGGCGAGCTGCTGGCCGAGCGGGCGAAGGCCGCCGGCGTGGAGACCTGCGTCTTCGACCGCGGCGGCTACCGCTACCACGGCAAGGTCAGGGCGCTGGCCGAAGGCGCGCGCGAGGGCGGGCTGCGGTTTTGATGCGGATCGCTACGGTCCGGGCCGTGCCCGGCCCCTCGCGCACGGCGCGGATCGCTACGGTGAACGGTTCACATGGCCTCTAGGGACAGGACACGCGGGCGCGACGGCGGGCGCGGGCGCGACGGCGGGCAGGATCTCCAGGAGCGCGTCGTCGAGATCAACCGCGTCGCCAAGGTCGTGAAGGGCGGGCGCCGCTTCTCCTTCACCGCGCTGGTCGTGGTGGGGGACGAGAAGTCGCAGGTCGGGGTCGGCTACGGCAAGGCCAACGAGGTGCCGGTGGCTATCCAGAAGGGCGTCGAGCGCGCACGGAAGAGCCTCTTCCGGGTGCCCATGCACGGCTCCACGATCACCCACGAGGTGATCGGCGTCCATTCGGCCTCGCGAGTGCTCCTCAAGCCGGCCTCGCCCGGTACCGGCGTGATCGCCGGCGGCGGCGTGCGCGCGGTGCTCGAGCTGGCCGGCATCCACGACGTGCTGTCGAAGTCGCTGGGCAGCCAGAACCCGATCAACCTGGTCAAGGCCACGGTCGTCGCGCTCCAGACGCTGCGCGACCCCAGGCAGGTGGCCGAGCTGCGCGGGCTGACGGTGGCGCAGGTGCTCGGTCTGGACGGCGGTCCGCAGGAGTCCGCCGCGGCGGCGTCCGCCGGCGCCGAGGACCCGGCCGCCGAGGAGGACCAGGCTCCGGCCGCCGAGGAGGACCAGGCTCCGGCCGCCGAGGAGTCGCCCGCCTGATGGCCGTGCTTCGCATCACCCAGGTCCGCTCGACCAACGGGTCGACTCCCAGGCAGCGCGACTCGCTCAAGACGCTCGGCCTGGGCAAGATCGGCCGCACCTCCGAGCGCGAGGATCACCCCACCGTGCGCGGCCTGATCCGGTCCGTGCGGCATCTCGTGGACGTGAGCGATGGCTAAAAGCGGATCCGCGCGCGCTCGGCCGAGCCGAGCGCTTGCGGCACAGCGCGTGGGCCTCCACTCGCTCAAGCCGGCCCCCGGCTCTCGCAAGGAGCGCAAGCGGATCGGCCGCGGCGAGGGCTCGGGCAAGGGCAAGACCGCCGGCCGCGGCCACAAGGGCGCGGGCGCGCGCTCGGGCAACAAGCGGCGCGTGCGCTTCGAGGGCGGCCAGAACCCGATCCACATGCGGATGCGCAAGCTGCGCGGGCCGCACATGAAGAAGTCCATGCCGTTCGAGAAGTTCCGCACCCGGACGCAGCCCGTCAACCTCGCCGACCTCGAGGAGCGCTTCGACAAGGGCGCGGAGATCACCCCGGACTCGCTGCGCGAGGCCGGCCTGGCCACTCGCCGCGCCGTGCCCGTCAAGGTGCTCGGCGAGGGCGAGGTGAGCAAGGCGTTCACCGTGCACGCGCACGGCTTCTCGAAGGCGGCCCGCGAGAAGATCGAGGCCGCGGGCGGGACCTGCCAGCCGATCGAGGGGTAGCCGGTTGCTCCGGACCTTCCTGAATGCCTTCCGGGTCGCCGACATCCGGAAGAAGCTGGCTTTCACCGCGGCGATGCTGGCGCTGTACCGGCTCGGCGCCTACATCCCGGCGCCGGGCATCAACGTCGAGGCGGTGGAGGGCCTCGCCGACCAGTTCTCGGGCTCGAACGTGCTCGGCTTCCTCAACCTCTTCTCGGGCGGGTCGCTGCAGCGCTTCGCGATCTTCGCGCTCGGGATCATGCCCTACATCACCGCGTCGATCATGCTGCAGCTGCTGACCGTGGTGGTGCCGGCGCTCGACAAGCTCCGCAAGGAGGGCGAGGTCGGGCAGCAGAAGATCACCCAGTACACGCGCTA
The DNA here is from genome assembly GCA_050693815.1 of Thermoleophilaceae bacterium. Taxonomy (GTDB): domain Bacteria; phylum Actinomycetota; class Thermoleophilia; order Solirubrobacterales; family Thermoleophilaceae; genus JACVRW01. Next base: position 5,099 of record JBOGXS010000031.1, read on the forward strand.
CCTGACCGTCGGTCTGTCGTTCGGCCAGTCGATCGGCTACGTCTTCCTCTTCCGCACCTTCTCGAGCGGCGGGGCCGAGGTGGTGGAGGGCTTCACCTTCGGTCGCGTCTTCGTGATCGTGATGACGCTCACCGCCGGCTGCGTGCTGCTCATGTGGCTGGGCGAGCTGATCACCCAGCGCGGGATCGGAAACGGCATCTCGCTGATGATCTTCGCTTCGATCGCGGCCGGGATCCCCGACGGCGTGGTGAAGTGGTGGAACAGCCCGGACCAGGTCTTCGTCGTGATGATGCCCTTCCTGGCGCTGGCGATCATCGCGGCGATCGTCTTCATGCAGGAGGGCCAGCGCCGCATCCCGGTGCAGTACGCCAAGCGCGTGGTGGGCCGGCGCATGGCCGGCGGCGGCTCGACCTACCTGCCGCTTCGCGTGAACATGGCCGGCGTGATCCCGGTGATCTTCGCCGCCTCGCTGATGGCCTTCCCGCCCACGGTCGGCGAGCTCAGCCAGGCGGGCTGGGCACGGGACTTCTCGGCCTTCTTCAACCCGAACAAGGCGCCGTACCTGATCGGCGAGTCCTTCTTCATCATCATCTTCACCTACTTCTACACCGCGGTCACGTTCAACCCGGTGGAGCAGGCGGACAACCTCAAGAAGTACGGCGGGTTCGTGCCGGGGGTGAGGCCAGGCAGGCCGACGGCCGAGTACCTCGACCGCATCCTGGCCCGGCTCACCTTCCCCGGCGCGCTCTACCTGGCGGCGGTCGCGGCGCTCCCGACCGTCCTCATCAACCAGACGAGCGCCAACTTCTTCTTCGGCGGCACCGCGATCCTGATCGTCGTGGGCGTCGCGCTCGACACCATGAAGCAGCTCGAGGCGCAGCTGATGATGCGCAACTACGAGGGCTTCCTCAAGTGAGCGAGCGCAACCTGGTCCTGCTCGGCCCTCCCGGGGCCGGGAAGGGCACGCAGGCCGAGCGCCTCGTCGACGACCTCGGCCTGCCCTACTACGCCACCGGGATCATCCTCCGCGAGGCGATCGCGGAGGGCGGTGAGCTCGGGAAGCAGGTCGAGCCGATCCTGGAGGCGGGCGACCTCGTGCCCGACGAGCTGGTCTGCGGCGTGATCGCCGAGCGGCTCGACAGCCCGGAGGCCGACGACGGCTTCCTGCTCGACGGCTTCCCGCGCACGATCGGCCAGGCCGAGATGCTGGCCGGCGTGCTGGACGACCGCGGCCGGACGCTGACCGCCGCGCTCCTGATCGAGGCGCCCGACGACGAGGTGATCCGGCGGCTGTCCGGCAGGCGCACCTGCGTGAAGGCGGGGCACGTCTACCACGTGGAGCTCGACCCGCCGAAGAACCGGGGGGTCTGCGACCAGGACGGCTCGCGGCTCGTGCAGCGCGACGACGACAAGCCGGAGACCGTGAGGAAGCGGCTCGCGGTCTACCACGAGCAGACCGAGCCGCTGATCGAGTGGTACGACGAGCGCGGGCTCCTGCGCCGCTTCGACGGCACGCGCTCTCCGGAGGAGGTCCACAGCCGCATCCGTGCCACACTGGCGACCCTGGCCCTCGAAGCCGAGATCTGAGCAGTGATCCACCGCAAGACACCCGAGGAGATCGACGGGATGGCCGCGGCGGGCAGGGTGCTCGTCCGCTGCCACGAGATCCTGCGCTCGAAGGCGCGCCCTGGGGTCACGACGGCCGAGCTGGACGAGGCCGCGGAGCGGTTCATCCGCTCGCAGGGGGCCGAGCCGGCCTTCAAGGGCTACCGGGGCTTCCCGGGCTCGATCTGCGCGTCGCCCAACTCGATGGTCGTGCACGGCATCCCCGGCTCCTACGCGCTGAACCGAGGCGACATCCTCTCGATCGACATCGGGGTCATCCTGGACGGCTGGGTGGCCGACGCCGCGATCACCCACCCCATCGGGAACCTGACCCCGGTCGCCTCGCGCCTGCTGGCCACCACGCGGGCGTCGCTGTTCGAGGCCGTCGACCAGTGCCAGGCGGGCAACCGGCTCGGCGACGTCTCGCACGCGGTCCAGGCGCGGGTGGAGGCCGACGGCTTCGCGGTGATTCGCTCGCTCGTGGGCCACGGGATCGGACGCGACATGCACGAGGACCCGCAGATCCCCAACTTCGGCGACGCCGGCAGCGGCCCGGAGCTCGAGGAGGGCATGGTGCTGGCGATCGAGCCGATGGTCAATGCGGGCGGCCAGGACGTCCGCATGGGCTCGGACAACTGGGCCGTGTACTCCCAGGACGGCTCGCTGGCCGCCCATTTCGAGCACACGGTGGCCATAACGGGGGACGGCCCGCGCATCCTGACGCCCTGGCACGAGCTGATCTCGAGCGGCGTGGCGCCAGCGGCTGCCTCGGCCTGAAGAGGCCGGCCAGGAATCAGCGGGGTCCGGGGGGGGAGCCCCCGGATGGCATCACCCTGGCTGCTAATCTTGGGGATCCGGCGCGCGGCCGTCTCCTGGGCTGCGGCGCCCGTCCTCGTTTCGATACGTTCCCCGGCTCCGGAGCTATGAAGGTCCGCGCATCAGTCAAGCCCATGTGCGAGAAGTGCAAGGTGATCCGCCGTGGCGGTGCGGTGCTCGTGATCTGTCAGAACCCCCGGCACAAGCAGCGGCAGGGCTAGATGGCGCGCATCGCAGGCATCAACATCCCCCTCAACAAGCGAGCCGAGATCGGGCTCACGTACATCTACGGCATCGGCCGGTCGGCCTCCAACCAGGTGCTCGCCGGGTCCGGCGTCAGCCCGGACACCTATGTGAAGGACCTGACCGAGGACGAGGTGCGCAAGCTGCGCGAGAAGGTCGACGACCTGCTCGTGGAGGGCGACCTCCGGCGCGACCGCTCGCAGAACGTGAAGCGGCTGATGGAGATCGGCTCCTACAAGGGCCTGCGCCATCGCCGCGGCCTGCCCACCAACGGCCAGCGCACCAAGACGAACGCGCGCTCGCGCAAGGGGCCCAAGCGCGGCTCGGCGGCCGGCGGCGGCAAGAAGAAGATCCGGAAGCACTGAGTGGACCACTAGATGCCCCAGCCTCGACGCCCCCGCGGCCGCCGGCGCGTGCGCAAGAACGTCCCGTTCGGCCAGGCCCACATCAAGACGAGCTTCAACAACACGATCGTGTCGCTGACCGACAAGGACGGCAACGTGATCGCCTGGGAGTCGGCCGGTGGCGCCGGCTTCAAGGGCTCGCGCAAGTCCACCCCGTTCGCCGCCCAGGTGACCGCCGACGCCGCCGCCCGCAAGGGCATGGAGCACGGGCTCCAGCGGGTCGAGGTCTTCGTGAAGGGGCCGGGCTCGGGGCGCGAGACGGCGATCCGGTCGCTGCAGGCCGCCGGGCTCGAGATCACCACCATCAGGGACGTGACCCCGCAGGCCCACAACGGCTGCCGGCCGCGCAAGCGGAGGAGGGTCTAGGTGCTCACCTCCCCACCCATGCACGCCCAGATGTGCGAGGAGGTGAGCACCTAGGCATGGCCCGCGAGACGGGAGCTCAGTGCAAGCAGTGCCGTCGCGAGGGCATGAAGCTCTTCCTGAAGGGCGAGCGGTGCCTGACCGACAAGTGCGGGGTCGAGCGGCGCAGCTACCCGCCGGGCGACCACGGGCGCGGGCGTTCGCGCCAGTCCGAGTACCGGCTCCAGCTGCGCGAGAAGCAGAAGGCGCGGCGCTACTACGGCGTGCTCGAGAAGCAGTTTCGCAACTACTACTCGAAGGCCAGCCGGCAGCCGGGCGTCACGGGTGAGAACCTGCTCCGGCTGCTCGAGTCGCGCTTCGACAACGTGCTGGTGCGGCTCGGCTTCGCGGCCAGCCGGCGCCAGGCGCGCCAGATGATCCGCCACGGCCACTGGGCCATCAACGGCCGGCGCGTGAACATCCCCTCCTACCGGCTGCGCGAGGACGACGTGATCACCATGAAGCCGAGCGCGCCGGTGGAGCCCGTCATACGTGAAGCCACAGAGCTGACGTCCGTCGTGCCGGCCTGGTTGCAGGCCGACCACGACGGCCTGACCGCCAAGGTGCTCCGACTGCCCGAGCGGGCCGAGATCACCGCACCGGTCCAGGAGCAGCTCATCGTCGAGCTTTACTCGAAGTAGGACCAGACACGCGTCCCGCCCGTACCGGGTAAGGCGCGGAACAACCGAAGGAATCCCTCTCTAATGATCGAGTTTCAGACTCCCCAGATTTCCGCCGAGAAGGTCGAGGACAACCGCGGGACCTTCACGATCGAGCCGCTGGACCGCGGCTTCGGCTACACCTTCGGGAACTCGCTGCGGCGGGTGCTCCTGTCGTCGCTGGCCGGAGCGGCCGTCACCAGCGTTCGCATCGAGGGGGTCGCGCACGAGTTCTCGACGATCAACGGCGTCAAGGAGGACGTGACCGACCTCGTCCTCAACCTCAAGGAGATCGTCTGCCGCATGCACTCCGACGCGGCGGAGATCGAGGCGCCGCTGGTGGTGACCGGCCCCGGCGACGTGACCGCGGGCGACATCGACCTGCCCTCGGGCGTGGAGATCCTCAACCCCGACGTCCACCTGGCGACGCTCGAGAAGCGGACCAAGCTCGAGATGTACCTGACGGTCGGACACGGTCGCGGGTACTCGCCGGCGGAGGACAACAAGACCCCCGACCAGCCGATCGGCGTGATCCCGATCGACTCGATCTTCTCGCCCGTGAAGCGCGTGGCCTACTCCGTGGACGCGGCGCGCGTGGGCCAGAAGACCGACTACGACAAGCTCACGCTCGACATCGAGACCGACGGCTCGCTCGACCCGCAGACCGCGCTGCGCGAGGCGGCCGAGATCCTGATCAAGTACCTCGCCATCTTCACCGACGCCGATCGCGTCGAGGCCCTGCGCGACCAGGGCGCGGCGCTCGTCGCCGGGGCCGACGGCCTCAGCGGTGACGGCGCCGGCGCGCCGGGCGCCGGTGGGATGGACGACATCCTGATCGAGGAGCTCGAGCTGGGCGTGCGCTCGTACAACTGCCTCAAGCGGGCCGGCATCCAGACGGTCGGCGACCTGGTGCAGAAGTCCGAGTCCGAGCTGGCGGCGATCCCGAACTTCGGTCGCAAGTCGATCGAGGAGGTCAAGGAGACGCTCGACGCGCGCGGGCTGGTGCTGCGCGCCGGGTAATGGCCGGGGGCTCGCGCCCCCGGACCCCCGGGGACACCTGGCCGGCCGAGTAGGCTTCGCTCATGCGCCACCGCAAGCAGAGGGGCAAGCTGTCGCGCGACGCGGCGCACCGCAAGGCGCTGTTCATGAACCTCTGCCGCGAGGTGATCGACCACGAGCGCATCCAGACGACCGAGGCGAAGGCCAAGGCCGTCAAGCCAGAGCTGGAGCGGCTGATCACGCTGGCCAAGAAGGGCGACGGCCACTCCCGCCGGCTGGCGATGGCCCGGCTCGGGCAGGACAAGTTCGTGGTCTACAAGCTGTTCGAGGAGATCGCGCCGCGCTACGCGGGGCGCGAGGGGGGCTACACGCGGATCCTGAAGCTGGGCCCGCGCAAGTCGGACTCCTCCGAGATGGTCTTCCTCGAGCTGGTCTAGCAGTATCTGCCATACGCACCACGCTCGACATCGACGACGAGCTGCTCGAGGCCCTCCGTGGGCGCTTGCCAGGTCACACCAAGACAGAGGCGATCGAGGAGGCGATCCGCAGTTACCTCCGCGCAGACGTCGCGCGGGAGTTGCGCGAGCTGGTGGGACAGGTCGAGATCGATGATGTCTCGCCGGAGTTGAGAGGCACCGACCGCCGCGTCTAGAACCCGGTGGTCCTTCCCGACACTTCGGTCTGGGTCGAGTACCTGCGCCGCGGGGATCGCGGGCGGGCGGGCGAGATCGACGAGCTCGTCGCGCGGCAGAAGGTCGTGACCTGCGCTCCGGTCGTCGCCGAGCTGCTTGCCGGGACAAGCCGCGCAGACCGGGCGCGGCTCGCCGCCGTGCTCGCGGCGCTTCCCTGGGCCGAACTCGGCCGTGCGCAGTGGATCCGTGTGGGAGGGGTGGCTGCCGAGCTTCGGGGGGCGGGGCTGGCGGTTCCTCTGACCGACGTCGAGATCGCGGTTGCCGCGGTGGAGGCTCGCGCCACGCTGTGGAGCGCCGACTCGGACTTCGAGCGGGTCGCAGGGTCCCTCGAGAACCTCGAGCTGCGGCCGCTTTAGCGCGAGTAACGCCGGCTACGAGCTGCCGGGGGCCCGCTTCTCCGGGCTGCGGTCGCAGAGTCCGGGGGCGGAGTTGCCCCCGGACCTAACCAGCGGCCCCGGCGGGCACGCAAAGATCGTGGTCCTACCACGACGACAGCGCCCGCCCGCCGATCCAGGCTGGGATCGACGACACATCGGGCGCTGGAACGCCCGCGGGCGTTCGCTCATTTCCCCCTACCGAGGAGGTTCGTATGCGTAGATGGCTGATCTATGGGGTCGCCTTGGCCGCCGCCGGCCTCGTCGCCCTGTCCGCAGTGGCGGGCGCGCAGGACCAGGTGAACCCCCCGCCGCCCCCGAACGACAACGGCGAGACCCCGGTGAAGTGGGAGGTCGAGTTGTCCGGCCAGGTCGAGGACGGCAAGGTGACGGACTACGACGTTCGCTTCCTGCCGGCCGTTCTGCCGGCCGTCGTGGAGACCGGGGACCTGAAGGCGCAGGTCCGCGCAGAGACGATTCGAGAGGGCGACGGCGGCGCCGAGGTCCAGGCGGTCGGGCTGTTCTTCAAGGTCCATGGGGACGTCAAGATCAAGCCGCCGCCCGAATCGCCGGGCGCCGCGGTGCGCGCCAGCGGCTTCAAGCTCGAAGCCGACGAGGAGCAGGGCAACGGATTCGACATCCGCGAGTCCAGCTTCGCATCGCCCGCGCCTCGTGCGCAGAAGAGTGGTTGCGCCGGGGGCTCTCGCCAGGTCCAGTTCGACTGGGGAGGCCTGATCGCCATGGACGCCCCCAGCGGACCGTTCAAGCTCCGGCTCGCGGGCGAGATCATCGGGCCGATGTACATCGTCACCCCCACGATGTAGTCGCAGGCCACGTGCGAGGCGCCGGTCGGCTTCCTCGACACGGGTTTTCCCGACTCCCGAAAGGGCCGCGAGCGCGGCCCTTTCGCTGCGCGGGAAGGCTAGGCGCGGGCGGGATGGACGACATCCTGATCGAGGAGCTCGAGCTGGGCGCGCTCCTACTGTTCATGAACCTCTGCCGCGAGGTGATCGACCACGAGCGCATCCAGACCAACGAGGCGAAGGCCAAGGCGGTCAAGCCCGAGCTCGAGCGGCTGATCACGCTGGCCAAGAAGGGCGACGGCCACTCGCGCCGCCTGGCGATGGCCCGCCTCGGTCAGGACAAGTTCGAGGTCTACAAGCTGTTCGAGGAGATCGCCCCGCGCTACGCGGAGCGCGAGGGCGGCGACGCGCGCATTCCTCAAGCTGGGGCCGCGCGGGTCGGACTCCACCGAGATGGTGTTCCTGGAGCTGGTCTAGACCCCGCCGATCCTCACCGCTGAGATCGGCATGTTCTGGATGAGGATGCTCGGGTCCCCCTGGCCGGCCACCTGTCTGCAACTCAGCTCGAAGTCATAGGTTCCACCGATTGTGATCCGGCTCGTCACGGCGGTGATCGAGACGGTGTCGCTGTCGCCGAGCTGCGCGAAGAAGTGGACGTCCGTGCTGTGGGGGATCGCCGAGGTGCCGTCTTCGACCTCCAGCCGGCAGATGCCGCCCGCGCCGCCCGCTCCCGAATCTGCGACGGCGCTGGCGACGATCAGCACCCGCGACCCGAAGGGAACGCTCAGGCTCGTGCCGACGCAGTCCGTGAAGTCCCTGCTCGGAAAGCACTCCTCAGCGAAGGCGCTGCGCCCGGAGGTGAACGTCGAGGCGTCGAGCGTCGACTCGTCGATGTCGATGCCCTGGAGGCTGTTGATCAAGACCTCGCTCGAGCCGACCGCGCCCGGCCAGATCTCGGCGGTTCCGACAGAGTCGGCCGCGAGCGACGGGTTCGGGTAGCTGCCGGTGAGGTCGCCCCCGGCCAGGGCGGTGGCGAGCCCGGCCGGTCCCTGCGCCCCGGGCAGTCCCTGGGGTCCGCGAAGATCTCCGAGCGTGGCCTTGTCGATGTCGTCGGCGGTCAGGGCGCCGTCCCTGACGTGTCGCGAGAGGACATGCTCGCGCCGGATGTGCCTGGCGAGGACGTCGTTCTCATCGATGTGCCTGGCGCGCACGGCGTCCTCCGCGATGTGCCTGGACTGGATGGCGCCGCTCGAGATCGCGATCGCGGTCCCGGAAAGCGCGACGAACAGCGCCACGAAGCTCACGACCATCGATGGCGAGGGCCGCCACCTGCTCATTGACCCCATCGACGAACCACCTCCTGCCGGCCGGCTGCTCGGACGAAACTACGTCCGGCAGGCGCGTAGGGCGTCGTGGTTCGACCACGACATCAGGCCGGTGGTGTCAGCCTTCTGACATCCGCCTCGGTGGATACTTTGAGCCGTGACCGAGCGGCCTGGATCGCCGCCGCTCCTCGAGCGGGAGCCGGAGCTCGAAGCGATCGAGCAGGCGCTGGCGGCCGCCGAGCGCGCGGAGGGGGCGCTCGTGGTCATCGAGGGGGAGGCGGGGATCGGCAAGTCGAGCCTGCTCGAGCATGCCGCCACGCGCGCCCGCAGCCGCGGGATGCGGGCGCTGTCGGCGCGCGGCAGCGAGCTGGAGGCGGGCTTTCCGCTCGGGGTCGTGCTGCAGTTGCTCTCCGAGCCGCTCGAGAGCGCGGGGAGTCGGGAGCGGCGGGCCCTCTTCGAGGGACCGGCCGCGCTCGCGAGCCCCCTGCTCGAGGCGCGCGAGCCCGCCGACCTGCCGTCGGCCGCCGATTCGATCTTCCCGCTGCTCCACGGCCTTCACTGGCTGGTCGCGGCCCTCTGCGAGCGCCGGCCGCTGCTGATCTCGGTGGACGACGCGCAATGGGCCGACGCCGCGAGCCTCACCTTCCTGAACTTCCTGGCGCCGCGCCTCGCCGGGCTCGCGGCGACGATCGTCGCCGCGGTCCCCGCGGGCGAGGCGGGCCCGGGGGAGCAGCTCCGTTTGGGCCAGGCGGCGCAGACGCTGCGTCCGCTGCCGCTCGGCGCGAAGGGAGTGCAAGCGCTCGTGAGACGCACCTTCCCCGGCGCGGACGAGGCGTTCTGCGCCGCCTGCGGCCACGCCACCGGAGGGAATCCGCTCTACCTGGCCAGCCTGCTCGCGTCCGCCGCGGCCGAGGGGATCGATCCGGTCCGGGACGGGACGTCCGCTCTCGCCGGCCTCGGTCCCCCGGAGATAGCCGTCTCCGTCGACAGGCGCCTCGGGCGGCTCGGCACGGACCCCAGGCGCCTGGCCGAGGCGGTCGCGATCCTCGGCGACGGGGCCTCACCCCCGCTCGCGCGCCAGCTCGCCGGGCTCGACGGGGAAACCGGGTCGACGGCGGCTGACCAGCTGGCCGTGGCCGGCCTGCTGCGGGTGGG
>JBOGXS010000032.1:0-12428 GCA_050693815.1 Thermoleophilaceae bacterium
TCCCCCGAGAGGTCGAAGCCGCGCCGCTCGCGGCTCGACCCCACCAGCACGTGCCCGTCGAGGGTGGTCTCGACCACGGTGCTCACGTGGAGCCCGGCGCCCGTGCTCGCGACCGCGGCCATGTAGCCGCCGTCGATCACCTTGTGGCGCAGGAAGCCGGGCCGGCGCTCGAGCCGGACGAGCTGCCCCTTGCGGGGCTCGAGCGGAAGCTCGAGTCCCGCGGTGCGCGCGAGCGGAGCGCTCCACGCTCCGAGGGCGAGCACCACGTGGTGCGCGCGAACCGGCCCCCGGCTCGTGGCGACCCCCTCGATCCGAGGGGGTCCGTCACGAAAGTTGACGCATGGGCAACAAACGTGACGGACCCCCCTTCGTTGCCCGCCGTTCAGTACGATCGACGTCGCCTCGCGGCCGGTCAGGACCGTCGCGCCGAGCCGCTCCGCCTCGCGAGCCAGTCCGCGGGCGATGGCCCGCGGGGCGCACTGTAGGTCGTTCGGGAAGAGCGACGCGCCCAGCAGCTCCCCGCGCAGCTCGGGCTCGGCCTCACGCGCCTCGTCCGCGGCCAGCAGCGAGCACTCCACGCCGGCGGCGCGCAGCTCGTCCAGCCGCGCCGGCGGCCCAGCCCTCCTCGCCCGCGTGTACCACCAGCGCCCCCTTGCGCCGGATCCCCGCCTCATCGCCGAGCAGCTCCTCGATCTCGTCGTAGAGGGCGAGCCCGCGCAGCGCCAGGTTGAGCTCCGGCCCCGGCGCCTTGTCCGAGCAGAGCACGTTGCCCTCGCCGAGTCCGGTGGTCCCGCTCGACACCTCGCCGCGGTCGAGCAGGCAGACGCGCGCCCCGCGCCGGGCCAGCTCGTACGCCGTGGCGCAGCCGACGATGCCGGCGCCGGCCACGACCGCGTCGTACGGGCCGGCCGCCAGCTCTCCTCCGCTCAGAGGCTGAAGCCGGCCGGGAAGGGATCCTCGGGGTCGAGCACGTACTGGCCCATGCCCGTGATCCACGCGCGGCCGGTGATCTCGGGCACCACGGCGGGCAGGCCGCCCACCTCGGTCTCCCCCACGATCCGTGCCGCGAAGCGCGTGCCGATCACCGAGCGGTTGACGAACTCCTCGCCCACGCCCAGCTCGCCACGCGCGTGCAGGGCGGCGAGCTTCGCCGAGGTGCCGGTGCCGCACGGCGAGCGGTCGAGCCAGCCGGGGTGGATCGAGGTGGCGCTGCGCTGCGAGCGCGGCCCGTCCTCGCCCGGGGCGGTGAAGATCACGTGGCGACAGCCGGCGATGCGCTCGTCGCCCGGGTGCACCGGCCGGTCGGCCGCGTCGATCGCCGCCATCACCTCCAGGCCGCGCTCGACCAGCTCGGCGGAGCGCGCCGGGTCGACTGCCAGCCCGGCCGACTCCGCGGCCACGATCGCGTAGAAGTTGCCCCCGAAGGCCATGTCGTAGGTGAGCGTGCGGCCGTCGACCGCCACCTGGCGATCGCGCTCCAGCAGGAACGACGGCACGTTTCGCAGCGCCACCGAGCGCGCCCGCCCCTCCTCCACGGCCACGCGCGCCTCCACGAGCCCGGCCGGCGTGTCGAGCCTGACGATCGTCTCGGGCTCTTCGACCTCGACCATGCCCGTCTCCACGAGCACGGTGGCCACCCCGATCGTGCCGTGCCCGCACATCGGCAGGCAGCCGGAAACCTCGATGAACACCACACCCGAGTCGGCCTCCGGCTGGACGGGCGGCTGCAGGATCGCGCCGGACATCGCGCCGTGGCCGCGCGGCTCGCGCATGAGCAGCAGGCGCAGATCGTCCATGTGCCGCTCGAAGTGCAGCTTGCGGTCGAGCATCGTGGCCCCGGGGATCGGGCCCACGCCGCCCGTGATCACCCGCGTGGGCATGCCCTCCGTATGGGAGTCGACGGCCGGGAACACGCATCGCTCCGCGGCGAGCCGAGCCCGCCGCCTCGCGCGAGGCGCGCGGCTCGCCCTCACCCGGTGACTCCCGCCCCCAGCGCGGCCGCGGCCTCGTCGACACGGCGCCGCTCCTGGGCCGTCAGCTCGAGGCGCGGCGGACGGCACGGCCCACCCTCGCGGCCGACGGCGTCCATTGCCGCCTTGAAGAACTGGACCAGCTTGGGGTGCATGTCGAGCCGGGCCAGCGGCAGGATGCGGGCGTAGACCGCACGTGCCTCCTCCAGGCGCTCCTCCCGGCAGAGCCGGAAGAGGTTCACGCACTCGCGCGGCGCCACGTTGGCCACCCCCGCGATCCAGCCGGTTGCGCCGGCGCAGAAGCCCTCGAGCGCCCAGTCGACGCCGCCCACCAGCACCTCGAGGCCCTCCGCGGCGTTCAGGAGCTCCGCCAGCCGGCGGGCGTCGCCGGAGCACTCCTTGACCGCCGCCACGCCGCCGATCTGGGCCAGGCGTGCGAGGAGGTCGGGCCGCATGTCGGTGCCGCCGGCCTTGGGATTGTTGTAGGCCATCACCGGCAGCTCGGTGGACTCCGCGACCGCGCGGTAGAAGGCCTCGATCTCGCGGGCGTCGCCCTCGTAGCCGAGCGGCGGGAGCAGCATCAGCGCACCGGCGCCGGCGCGGGCGGCGTCGGCGGCGAGAGCGATCGAACGCGCGGGCGTCTCGCTCGACACCCCGGCGGTCACCAGGACGCGGCCGGCGCTCGCCTCGACCAGGGTCTCGATCACGAGGCGGCGCTCGTCGGCGCTGAGGCTCTGGGCCTCGCCCATGGTGCCGGTGCCCACCAGCCCATCGGCGCCGTTCTCGAGCAGCCAATCGACGTTGCGGGCGAGGGCGGCCGTGTCGACCGCCCCGCTCTCGGAGAACGGCGTCATGACGGCGGGGACGACGCCTTCGAAGCGCATGTGGAGAAAGGCTAGCTGCGCGGCGGGGCGCCCGGGGACGGCGGGGGGCCTGGCTCCGGCGGCGTGCGCAGGAACATCCCCGCCGCCAGCGCGGCGCCCCCGATGAGCAGCAGGGCGAGCGGCCAGCCGGCGAACGAGCCGTCGGGCGTCTCGCCCTCGAGCAGCGCGTTCACCTCCACCCCCTGCACGATCGCGAAGGCCAGCAGGCCGACGAATCCGACGTAGGCCGGCCCGCGCGCGGGCGCCGCGGCGCCGTAGGCCACGAGGCCGAGCGAGAACAGCAGCAGGAACAGGTCCCACCCGAAGCCCTGACCCCCGCCCTCGCCGAGCTCGCCGGCGATGAAGAGGCCGCCCAGCCCCTCCGAAGCGCCCTGGAGCACGCCCAGCGTCCCCACCAGGACGCCGGCGAGGCCCGCGGCGGTCACGAGCTCCGAGGCCTGCGGGCGATCGGTCTCCATCAGCCGGAATGCCACGACCGCGTAGGCGAAGCAGAGCACGAGCAGCAGCCAGCGGAACGTGGTGGCGCCGGGGTCGTCCAGGATCAGGTCGAACAGGGAAAGCCAGGCGAAGATGCCCGCCACCGCCGCCAGGAAGGCCTGGTACGCCGCTCCCGCGCGAAACGAGCCGAAGGCGGCGAGCGCCGTGGTGCAGGCGAACAGCAGCAGGCCGAAGCCGCTCGAGTCGGTGTCCACGCCGACCGTGTCCCAGAGCTGGCCGAAGGCGATCGGCGAGAGCAGCACGCCCGTGACCATGAGCACCGAGTGCCAGCGCGCCACGGCACCTGTGCCGAGCGCCGCGACCACGCCGACGCCGAAGAGCAGGGCACACGGGATGGCGACCACGAGCAGCAGCGGGAAGGCGGCCCAGTCCTCCGACTTGCGCACGAACAGGATCACAGCGCCGACCGCGAGCAGGACCCCGCCGAGCATGCGGAGCCAGTCACCGCGCCGATCGGGCTCGAGGACGTGCGCCATCCCGACGCGAGCGTGCCAGCCGGAGCGGACGGAAGGCGCCGGCTAGCGCCGGCCGATCCGGTAGACCGCCCCGGAGAGCGACACCGCGTGGACGCGACCGCGGCCGTCCTCGCCGAAGGAGACCAGGTTCGCGACGCGCAGTCCGGCGGCGCGGGTGGGGGCGCGTGGCCGCTTGAGGAAGGCGAGCCGCAGGCCGGCCCGGCAGTAGTCGCCGTAGATGTAGCGGCCGAAGAAGCGCGTGCCGCGCAGCGAACGGTCCCGGATCACGTATCCGCCCGTGATCGAGCAGAAGCCGCCGGTGTGCCGATGGGCTATGACCGGAGGCACGTGGCCCGGTGCGCTTCCGCCCTCGTAGCGGTTGCGCCCCTCGAAGACGTCCCAGCCGAAGTTGTAGCCGCCGCGGGGCGCGCGGCCGCGGCGGCGCCCGGGCACGAAGTCGATCTCCTCGACCGCGTTCTGCCCCACGTCGCCCACCGTGAGGTGGCCGCGGCGGCGGTCGAAGGAGAAGCGGTAGGGGTTGCGCAGGCCGTACGCGTAGATCTCCGGTCGCGCGCCGCGGCGGCCCCGGAACGGGTTCGACCTCGGGATGGCGTAGCCGCCGTTCCGCCGCGGCGCGATGCGGATCAGCTTGCCCAGCAGCCGGCCGAGGTCCTGCGCGTTCTCGTCCGGGTCGCCGCCGCTCCCGCCGTCGCCGAAGCCCGCGTAGAGGAACCCGTCGGGGCCGAACTGGAGCTGGCCCCCCTTGTGGTTGAAGCGGAAGTGCGGCACGCGGATCACGGAGCGGCGCGAGCCGGGGTCGGCCCGGTTGCGGTTGCTCCGGGAGCGCCGGTACTGGTCGATCTGGAGGAACCCCTCGTTGTCGGTGTAGTAGACGTAGAAGCGCCCGGAGCGCCGGTAGTCGGGGGCGAAGGCCATCGACAGCATCCCGCTCTCGCCGGTGGGCTCGTCCACGCGACCTGTGATGTCGACGAACGGCCGGCGCAGGGTGCGGCGCCCGCGGACCACGCGGATGCGGCCGGCCCGCTCCACCACGAAGCGGCGGCGGTCGCCGCGCGGGGCGGTCAGATAGGTCGGCTGGTCGAAGCGCCCGAGCAGCAGCAGGCGCACCCGGCCGCGCCGGCGGCGCTGGGCGGGCGCCGGCGAGGCGGACTCCGATCCTTCCGCCGCCGTGGCGGGCTGGCGCTCGGTCTGGCCCTGGCGCGGCTCGGCCCGCTCGGCACCGTCGTCGTCCGACGAGCACCCGGCGAGCGCGGACACGGCGAGGGCGACGGCGAGCATCAGTCGGCAGGCGTCCACGCCGCCTCAGTATGGCAACGCTAACCTAAGGCCCGTTCGGGCTGTGGCGCAGCCTGGTAGCGCGCTCCGTTCGGGTCGGAGAGGTCGCTGGTTCAAATCCAGTCAGCCCGATTATCAGGGCCTCATTTGAACCGCCGCCCGACGAGGCGGCGGTTTCGCTGGTAGCGCCGCGATCGAGCTGTCGTGGCAGGTCGGGGTCGGCGAGCGTGGCGAAGAGCTCGGCGAGCTCGCCCTCCTTGACCGCCAGGTAGGCGAAGGCGGCGTCGCAGATCAGCAGCTCGCCGCGGCGCATCCCCGGCGCCGGCCCGATCGGGTGAGCGATCTCGTGGCGCCAGGAGCGGGCGGAGAACTCATCGCCGCGCGGTGCGAGCACCTCGAGCGCGGCGTCGGTCCAGCGGTCTGGTTGTGCACGAACATGGCTATACTTCTGGACATATGCTTGCTGACCAGATGTCGCTGGCCGATGTGAAGAACCGCCTGTCGGAGGTGGTGGAGCGTCTAGAGCGCGAGCACGGGCGCGTTGTCATCACCAAGCACGGCCGTCCCGCTGCCGTGGTGCTGAGCGTCGAGGACCTGGACTCCCTGGAAGAGACCCTCGATGTCCTCAGCAGCACGGCGCTGATGGACGACGTGCGCGCCGGCGTCTCCGAGCTGGCCACCGACGATGCCGTGCCGCTGACCAAAGCCGAGGCTCTAGATCTGATCCCAGACCGGTGACGGCGAGCGACTTCGAGGTCGCCTGGACCTCCGCGGCGCGCCGCTCGCTGAATCGACTCCCCGAGAAGGTGGCGACTGCCGTCGTTGAGTTCGTCTACGGGTCGCTCGCTGCCAACCCGTCGCGAGTGGGCAAGCCGCTGAAGCTGGGCCTCGAAGGGCTGCACAGCGCACGCCGAGGCGACTACCGCTTGGTCTACCGCATACACACCGATCGGCGACGCGTCGATGTGATCGCCGTGGAGCACAGATCAGACGCCTATAGGCGCCGCTGACTCACGCCCGCCAGCGGATTCGCCGAGCACGCGGCGAGGTAGATCGCGGTGCGGCGGCCCCAGCCGGCCGCGTCCTCGATCCCCGGCGTTATGACGGGCCCAAACGACAGCGCCCACGCCTCCAGCGCGCGGTGCCCGTCGCCGCAGACGTTGAAGTGCTCGCCGGCGAGGATCGCGCCGTGCGCGTTCGATCACGATCGCCGTCAGCGTGCGCTTGTGGGGATCGATCCCGACCGCGTTGCCCACCCGCGTCTCGCTGATCAACATCGAAGGCGGACCCGGCCCGCGCTTCCTGGCACCCATGGCTTCCTCCCGGCGTAGTGTTGTGGCGGGCCGGCGGACAACATCCCAGTCGGGACAACCCCGTCGGGGTGCCGAGGCCTCTATCAGGTCAGCCCGAACCCCTCGAAGGCACGAACCGGAGTCGACACTTCAGAGCAAGGACACCGCCATCCGGGCAAGATCTGAGATCGGTCAGGCCCCGGTTCGGCCTTCGACGCTACGCGAGCCGTCACCCGCGCAGACCAACGGATCTCAAAACCGGGATCAGACGCCGACCGCTTGGCGCTTCAGCGTGGCTCGATGGTCTCGCATCCGGGGTCGAGCCCCGCGAGCAGGGCCGCGAGACCGAACTCGAACTGCTCGTCGACGTCGCACATGCAGCAGTCGCGAGCGACGCGCACCAGCTCCGGCGGCGTGTCGGAGGGAAGGGCTCGCATGAACTCGACCAGATCCTCGAGCTCATCGGCGCCGGCGCCGCTGGTGGGGCGAGCGGCGAAGCATGAGATCTGCATCGCCGCGTAGCCCGCCGAGTAGCCGAGCACCGCGGTGAGGGTCTTCGCGGCGCGCTCGTCGTTGAAGCCGGCGTCGCGGAGCACAGCGAGGCCGCGGCCGAGCGCCCGGAGCATCGGCTCGGCGAACGAGCCGGCGCCCATCAGCAGCGGGAACGCGTGTGGATGGTCGGTTGCGAGCGCCCGCTGTCGCCTGGCCAACGAACGAAGCGAGTCTTTCCAGTCGTCGCCGTCGGTAACCGACCGCTCGAACTCCTCCCAGAGCAAGCCGACGATCCCGGCTTGCAGGCCCGCCTTTCCGTCGACGTGGTTGTAGAGCGACATCGCCTCGACGCCGAGGCGCTTGCCGAGCCGGCGCATCGTGAGGGCATCGAGCCCCTCCTCGTCGACGAGCCGAAGCGCCTCGTCGAGGATGCGCTCACGCTTCAAGGGCGGACGTCGACGTGCGGGCCGGGGGTCTCGGGTCTTTATTGCGGTTGCCATCGATGACCTTCCTTGACAGCTTACATCGTCTGTCTGCTAGCTTACGCACGAAATATACACTGTAGGCTAGGAGAGGACCAGCCGATGCCGACCGTAGCCAGATCCGACGCCGACACGCTGACGCCGGTCGCCGCCGCACCGCCCCAGCAGATCGCCCTCGAGGTCCGCGATCTCGTCAAGACCTACGTCCGGCCGGATGGCGGCAGCTTCAACGCCGTCGACGGCGCCTCGTTCGAGGTCCGCCCCGGCGAGCTTTTCGGGTTCCTCGGGCCCAACGGGGCGGGGAAGACGACCACGCTCGAGATCATCGAGGGGATCCGGGAACCGACCTCGGGGCGCGCCGCCGTGCTCGGCCTCGACTCGGTGGGCGACCGGGAGGAGCTCAAGCGCCGCATCGGCGTCCAGCTTCAAGCGGGCGCCTACTTCAACTACCTGACGCTGGAGGAGATCCTCGAGCTGTTCGGGTCCTTCTACCCTCGTCGACGCGAGCCAGGGGAGCTGCTCGGCCGTGTCGGTCTCGTGGAGAAGCGCGGCGCCCAGGTGCGCCACCTGTCGGGCGGCCAGGCACGCCGCTTTTCGGTGGTCGCGGCGCTGGTCAACGACCCCGACGTGGTCTTCCTCGACGAGCCCACGACCGGCCTCGATCCGGCGGCGCGCCGCACCGTCTGGGAGCTGATCCAACAGATCAACCGCGACGAGGGCAAGACGGTCGTCCTCACTACGCATTACATGGAGGAGGCCGAGTTGCTCGCCGACCGGGTGGCGATCATCGACGATGGTCGCATCCAGGCGATCGACACCCCCGAGGCGCTGATCGCCCGGCTCGACGGGGCGGGCAAGATTCGCTTCGCCACCGAGCGTGCGATCGACCCCGGAGCGTTGCGGGACCTTCACGGGGTCGAGGAGGCGGCCGAAACCAGGGCTTCCCAGGTCGACGGCGCCGGAGCGTACGCGTACGAGCTGCGCGGCGCCGACCCCGAGGCCGTGCTGTTCGAGCTGATGGCCTGGTCGCGCCGGAACGGGATCGGGCTGCGTGCACTCGAGGTGGCGCCGGGGACGCTCGAGGATGTCTTCCTCGACCTCACCCGCCGCGCGTTGAGAGATTGACGATGTCCGGCTTCAACAAGCTGACACTGGCGAGCACGCGAATGCTGTTCCGCTCGCCTTCGACACTGCGGGTCGCATTCGTGACCCCGGTCGTATTCGCCGCCGTGATTGCGCTCTACGACCGGCTGCGGTTCGACACCGGGGCGACGTCGATCGACTTCTTCGACTACATCACCGTCGGGGTCGCCGCCTGGTACATCACCTACGCCGCCCAGCACGGGATGACCGGCGCCGCCGCCAGCTACCGCGCCGAGGGGGTCCTGAAGCGGATCGCGGTGACGCCGATCTCCTCGTTCAAGTTCATCTCCGCGCAGGTGTTGGCGCGGGTCACGCTCGCGGTCACGCAGGTTGTCGCCGTGCTCGCAGCAGGGATCGGGCTCGGGGCGTCGATCGACCTCGGCGCCAACCTCGCCTGGGTGCTCGTTCCGGTGACGATGATCGTCCTGATGGGGCTGAGCATCGGCTTCATCTGGGCTGGCATCACCCGTACGCCCGAGGGCGCCAACACGCTCGACGTGATGATGGCGATCCCGATTCTCTTCCTCGCCGGCGCCATGTGGCCGCGGGCGGCGTACCCCGACGCGCTCGAGCAGCTCATCGAGTACGCGATCCCGTTCGTGGCGCCGTTCGACATCTTGCGCGGGATCGCCCTCGACCGGGCGAGCATCACCAGCTACGGCCCGGAGCTGCTCCTCGGCGCCACCTGGCTCGTCGCGCTCGCGGCGCTGGCCACCCGCGTCTACCGACTCGAGCAGGACTGAGCATGACCGCTGAGCTCCGACCCCTGTTCGTCGCCAGCATGAAGATGTTCTACCGCTCGCGCGACACCGTGCTGTTCTGGGTCGTCAGCCCGCTGCTGCTGTTCGTGATCTACGCGCTCGTGCGGGATCTGAGCTTCGGCTTCGACGGGCAGGCCGCGACGATCGACTTCTTCAGCTTCGTCGCGATCGGGAACGCCGCGTTCATCGGGGCGCACTTCGCCCAGGACGGGGTGGTTGGCGCCGCCTCCGGCTACCGCGCCTCCGGGGTGCTAAAGCGCGTCGCCGTCACCCCGATCTCGCCGCGAACGTTCATCGCTGCGCAGATCCTCACCCGCCTGGTGGTGGCGCTGGCGGCCACGCTCGTCATGCTCGGGCTCGCCGTCGCCTTCGGCGCCGAGGTCAGCTACACCGCCAGCCTCGTCTGGACGCTGCCGCTGGTCGCGATCGCGGTGCTCACCGGCGTCAGCCTCGGCTTCGCAATCGCCGGCTGGGCGGTCACGCCCGAGGCGGCGAATCAGCTCAACATCGCCCTGTTCACGCCGGTGTTCATGCTCGCCGGGATCATGTATCCGCTCGCCGGGTTGCCCGAGGCGGTCCACGACGCGGTCGTCTACATGATCCCGTTCGCCGCCGTGGTCGAGGTCTTCCGCGGCGTCGTCGACGGCATCCCGATCACCGAGCTCGCCAGACAGGTCCTGATCTCGGTCGGCTGGCTCGGTCTCGCCTTCGCGCTCGCGGGCCGCAGCTACCGCCTCGTGGAGCGGGGGGCATGACCCTCCCCGGAGGCACGCATGGCTCGATTCGGGACTGGGCGCTCGGCGGGGGCGGCGATCAAGGTCGTAGGTCCTGGCGAAGACCTAGAGATCGAGGATCGGGCCGGCGCGCTCGGCGAACCGCGGGTCGCGCGGGAAGATCCAGGAGCGATGCTGCCAGGGCTTGATCGCGTCGGCCGACAGCCAGCGCCAGACCGTCACGCCGCTGATCTGCTCGACGATCCCGCGCGTGACGGCCTCGCGCGCCGGCTCGTCGGCCGACCAGCGCGACAGCGGCACGCCCTGCTCGGCGGGCAGCGCGCAGGCCATCGCGATCACCTCAGCGCGCACGCGAGGGGGGGGGAAAGGTCGGCGGTCGACCCCGCCGCGGGCGGTCCTCGAGTCCGGCCAGGCGCTGCTCGAAGCGCCACTGCGAGACGACATCACGACCGCAGTCAAGCCGCGCCGCGATCTGGTCGTTGCGCAGCCCGTCGCCGCCAACAGCACCATCCGAGCACGTGTCACCTCCCAATACGGCGACGTATACGAGCGCGCCATCGACTCCAACACAACGCGCTCCTCGTCGCTGAGCTCGATCCGATACGGACTGTCTCTGGGCATCAAGGCCCCCTCACATCCGCGGGACAGCAGCGAGCCTCGCGCTGAGCCCCAGCCCACCCACGCGTCGTCAGAGGCGGCGATGCAGCGCACGGATCCGCGCTGGAGCTTCGCGGTTCAAATACCGTCCGGTCAAGGCGACTGGTGAATGTCAGCAGCCTGACGCACGCCTGCGAAGGCGGTGCATCGGTTGCATAGTGGAGCGGTGTTCGGGACCCGCCGGCTGCTCCTGGTCGTCGCGCCGCTTGCGCTGCTGTGGCTCGCCCCGCCCGCCGGCGCCGCGATCAAGGCCAAGACATCGCTCACCACCAAGTCCGGCGCCACGCGGATCGTCGTCAAGCTGAAGAGCAGCCGCCGGGTGTCGGCCCGGTCGCGGCCCAGGGCCGTGAGCGTGAAGGCCGGCCGTCGAACATACAAGCTGAAGCGCGTGCGAGGCGCACGTGCGGCCGCAGTGAGGCTGGGGACCTGGAGGAGCCGCGCTTACCGCCGGTCCGCCGCCCGGAAGCTGCTCCGGCAGGCGGGCAAGCGCGTAAGGGTGAGGGTGCGTTCGCGGACCGGCACCAGGTCCCTGCGCTCGAAGCTGGCGCCGCCTCGCGGCACCGCGCCGCCCGGCGACGTCGCTCCACCCGGCGGCGTCGCGCCGCCGGGCGCGGACCAGCCCGGCGACATCACCGGCCAGCAGGCCATCGACCAGCTGACCGCCGAGCTGCGCGGCGGGATGGTCCGCCGCTTCCGGACGAGCGGAGACCTGAGCGAGAGCTTCGAGCTCCATCTCTGTGCCGACGGCAGGTTCCGCTACTACCACCACCAGAGCTACGTCGGCTTCGGCCCCGTGGCCACGGAGAGGTTCGGCAGCCCGTGGACCGTGGTCGAGGCGCTGGTGCGCCCCGACGGCTCGTATCGCGGCGCGCGCGTGCGTGGAACCTTCACCGTCGAGAACAGCTTCAACTCCGGACAGCGGGCGATCAACGAGCCGGCCGAGGCGCTGATCGAGTACCAGAACGGGCAGTGGTACTGGGACAAGCAGGCGGTGCAGACGGGCCAAGCCTCCTGCGACCCCACCTTCTGAGCCGCTCGAGATCCCACTCAGCCGGATGCCGGCGGCCGGCGGCGGCGCCCGTCAGGCCGCCACCGCGTTGTAGTAGCGCACCGCCAGGCCGGTCAGGAGCGTCTCGAAGCACGACTCGATCGGCATCTCGTTCTCGTCGGCGTACGCGCGCAGGCCCGTGCGCTCGATCGCCTCGCTCTGGGCGATCACCTCATCCACGAGGTCCGGGTGCTGGTCGGAGAAGTAGGCCCCCATCGAGTAGAGGCTGGTGTCCATCAGCCCCTCCAGGAACGTCTCGTCGCCGGTCGCGGCGGTCCGCTTCGCGCCCATCGGCGCGCAGGTTATCCCGCGGCCGTCTCGGCTACCGGCTCGAGCGCGGCCTCCACCGGCACTAGCTCCGGGACGACCGGGCCGATCGGAGCCGCCGCCGGCGTCGAGTGCAGCCCCGCGGCCCACGGCTGCGTCGCCGGTACCTCGAAGGTCGGCGGATCGGGCGGCTCGATGCTGCTGGATCCGAGCAGGCGCCCGCCGCCCGAGCCGTCGCTCGAATCGCCCTGGACCGGAGGCACGGTAGGCAGCTCGGGGAGGGGAGCGGGGGCCGCGCCGGACTGGGCGTCGCCGGCCGGGGCGCTGTCCTGCACGTCGCCCGCCTGACCCCCTTGCGCCTGCCGTCGCTCGGCGTTCGCGGCCTCGCCGCGCCGGCGAGGACGGCGCACGGAGCGACGCTGGTCGTCCGCGTTCGCCGATCCGTCCAC
>JBOGXS010000033.1:0-5236 GCA_050693815.1 Thermoleophilaceae bacterium
CCCCAGCTCGCCGGTCGCGCCGAGCGGGCGCGGCGCACGCTGCTCGACACCCGCACGAACGTGAACCAGGTGTCGCGCAGCCCGAGGCGGGCGCGGATCTGCGGGCCGGTCAGCGTCCTCGACCCGCGTGTGCCGACCACCCGGGCCCGCACCACGCGCGGCGACACGCCGCGGTCGAGCACCTTCACGCGCTTGAAGCGGCCCGGGGCGCCGAGCGCACGGTCCAGTCGGCGGGTGGAGCTTCTCACCCTCCAGCGGTGGTAGGGCGACTGCGAGTCGTAGGGGTCCGGCACCCCTACCAGCCAGGGCTTCGACAGCGATCCCACGAACGAGTACTCCACGTTCTCGGTGTGCCCGCCCGAGGTGGAGAAGTAGTAGGTGACGGCCGGCTCCCCTGCGTAGGTGAGGATGCGTCCGGCGGTGGCCTCCACGGCGGCGTCGGACCGCACGCTCTCGCCCGTGACGCCGCGATAGACCTGGGAGCGGGTGTCCGGGTACTGGTCGAACAGCCCGGTCGTCTTGCGCGTGGCCAGCGCGTACGTGCGGGCCGCCACCGCCTGCGCCTTCAGGGCCTCGAGCGGCCAGGAGCTGGGCATCTCGCCGGCCACGACGCCGCGCACGTAGGTGTCGATGTCGAGCACGTTTATCGCGGTCACGCCCCAGCCCTCGGTGCGAAGCTCCACGGCGCCGCGGTAGAGGCCGTCCGAGATGTAGTTGAGCGCCGGCCCCAGCAGCCGGAGCGCGTTCGGGCCCCTGAAGCGGGCGCCGTTTCCAACGCGCGCCACCCGCCGCCCCGAGGAGGTCCTGATCAGGATGCGGTTGCCGGCCTGGCGCGCCACGTAGGTGGTGCGCGCCCGGAGGCGGCGCCCGGCGATCCGGGTGGCGCCGCGCACGCGGATGTAGGGGTCGTTCGGCTGGAGCAGCACGCGCACCGGGCGGCTGGGCGCGGTCGAGAGTCGGGTGCCCGTGTAGTAGTGGGCCAGGATCTGGTCGTAGTCGCTCCCCTCGAGGGCGAAGCCGTAGGCGCCGTACTGGCTCATCCCGATGCCGTGGCCGAAGCCGGCGCCGCGGATCACGTGGCGCACGGCGGCGTCCGCGGGCGCGGCCAGCGTCAGGAGGACGAGGGCTGTGAGGAGGAGGGTTCGGCGCATCGGTTCCCTACAACGCCTGTATCGGCCCAAGGTAGCGGGGGTTGACCCGATCCGCCCGCACTCGGCCGAGCCGAGTGCTTGCGGCAAGGCGGGCGGGTATCTTCATTTCGCATGGCGAAGCGAAAGGCGTCGGACGTGTTCGTCGAGTGCCTCGAGGCCGAGGGCGTCAAGCACGTGTTCGGCATCCCGGGCGAGGAGACGCTCGACCTGAACGAGTCGCTGTCGCGCTCGACGATCGAGTTCGTCCCCGTGCGGCACGAGCAGGGCGGGGCCTACATGGCCGACGTGTACGGGCGCCTGACCGGCCACGCCGGGGTCTGCCTCGGAACGCTCGGACCGGGTGCGCTGAACCTGGTCACCGCCGTGGCCGACGCCTTCCTCGACCGCGCGCCCCTGGTGGCGCTCACCGGCCAGGGGGACCTGGAGCGCATGCACAAGGAGTCGCACCAGTACATCGACCTGCTGCGGGTGATGCGCCCCATCACGAAGTGGAACGCCCGGCTGTCCGACCCGGCGATCATCCCGGAGGTCGTCCGCAAGGCCTTCAAGGTCGCCGAGGCGGAGAAGCCCGGCGCCACCCACATCGAGCTGCCCGAGGACGTGATGGCCGCTGACACCGAGGGCGAGCCGCTGCCCCGCCGGCGTCAGGCCCGCCCCGAGCCCGCCGCGCGCGAGCTGCTCAAGGCCGCCGACCTCGTGCGCGGAGCCATCCAGCCCGTCGCCCTCGCCGGCAACGGCGTGATCCGCACCGGCGCGGCGCCCGCGCTGCGGGAGTTCGTCCGCGCCACCGGCATCCCCGTGGCCGAGACGTTCATGGGCAAGGGGCTGCTGGCGCCGGACAGCGAGCGCGCCCTCGGCACCGTCGGCCTTCAGTCCGGCGACTACACGATGGCGGGCTTCGAGGAGGCCGACCTGGTCCTCGCAATCGGCTACGACCTGGTCGAGCACTCGCCCGAGCACTGGAACCCGAGGCGGGACAAGAAGATCATCTGCATCGACTCCGTGGCGGCCGAGACCGACGCCTTCTTCATGCCCGAGGTGGAGCTGGTCGGCGACCTCTACAACATCCTCACCCGCCTCGGCGAGGAGTGCCGCCACGTGCCCCACGCCGAAGGCGGGGACGGCGGCTCCCACCGCCTGCGCGAGCTGGTGCTGGGCCGCTTCGAGCAGGCCAAGGACGACGACGCCTTCCCCGTCCAGCCCCCCCGCGCCCTGTACGACCTCCGCCGGGCACTCGGCCGGGAGGACATCCTGATCTCGGACGTGGGCCTCCACAAGCTGTGGATCGCCCGCATGTTCCCGGCCCACGAGCCCAACACCGTGCTGATCGCCAACGGCCTGGCGGGGATGGGCTTCGCGCTGCCGGCGGCCATCGCGGCAAAGCTCGTGCACCCCGACCGGCACGTGGTCACGGTGAACGGCGACGGCGGCTTCCTGATGAACTGCCAGGAGCTCGAGACCGCGGTCCGGCTGAGGGCGCCGGTGGTCAACGTGATCTGGGAGAACAGCCAGTTCGGCTCAATCGTCTGGAAGCAGGACAAGAAGTTCGGCAGCCACTTCGGCACCGCCTTCACGAACCCCGACTTCGTGAAGCTGGCCGAGGGCTTCGGCATCCCGGCCTGGCGCTGCGCGTCGGCGGACGAGTTCGGCGAGCGGCTGGGGCACGCGCTCACGCTCGACGTGCCGTCGCTGATCGTCTTGCCGATCGACTACTCGCTCGACGTGGCCATCAGCGAGGAGCTGGGGGCCGAGACGGTGGCTACGTAGCGGCGCCTGCGAGCTCCTCGACGGCGCGCAGGAAGCGCTTCGTGGCCTGGATGTAGAAGGCCTCGATCGCGCGTCGCCTCCAGATCGACTCCGGCGTCATGACGCCGACCGAGAGGTTCACCCAGGGGTTCAGGCCCGCGGCGTCGGCGGCCTCCTTGGCCAGGTCACTGACCAGCTCGGGCGTGTCCGCTGCCCGGCGGCTCGTGACGACGAGCAGATCGACGTCGGAGTCCTCGTCGCGGGGCGGCTCGGCGCGCGCCCGCGAGCCGTACAGCCACACCGCGTGCAGGTCATCCCCGAGCATGTGCTCCAGGTCCGCCACCAGGCGGGCCAGCGCGCGCCGCTCGGCGTCGGTGAGGGTGGTCGTGGCCAGGGAGGCCATGCGTGTGAGGGTAGTCTCGGTGTCCCGGGTAAAGGATCGGTGCGCCGCCGGCCGAGCCGGCGGCTTCCGCCCGACCGAGGAGCTGAGATGGCGATAGCGACACAGGAACAGCAGGTGGTCGACCAGGTCGAGAAGCGGCTTCTGATCGGGGGCGAGTGGCGCGACGCCTCGGGCGGCGACACGCTCGAGGTGCTGGACCCGGCCACCGAGGAGCCGCTCTGCGAGGTGGCGGATGCCACGCCCGACGACGCCGTGGCTGCGCTCGACGCCGCGGTGGACACCCAGAGGGAGTGGGGCTCGTCCCCGCCCAACGACCGCGCCGGCATCCTCTGGAAGGCCTTCGAGCTCCTGACGGAGCGGGCCGACGAGCTCGCCCTGCTCATGACACTGGAGATGGGCAAGCCGGTGGCCGAGTCGAAGGCGGAGATCGTCTACGCCGCCGACTTCTTCCGCTGGTTCTCGGGCGAGGCGCTTCGCATCGACGGCAACTACAAGCAGTTCGCCAACGGCACCAGCCGGGTGCTGGTGATGAAGCAGCCGGTCGGGCCGAGCCTGATGATCACGCCATGGAACTTCCCGATGGCGATGGGCACGCGCAAGGTTGGCCCGGCGATCGCGGCCGGCTGCACGATCGTCATGAAGCCCGCCCAGCAGACCCCGCTCTCGATGCTGGCGCTGGGCCAGGTCCTCGAGGAGGCCGGTCTGCCCGGCGGGGTCTTCAACATCGTGACCACCTCGTCGTCGAGCAAGGCCACCGGGCCGCTGATCGAGGACCCGCGGCTGCGCAAGCTGTCGTTCACCGGCTCCACCGAGGTCGGCCGCACGCTGATCGAGGCGTCGGCCAAGCAGGTGCTCAAGACCTCCATGGAGCTGGGCGGCAACGCGCCCTTCCTGATCTTCGACGACGCCGATCTCGACGCCGCGGTCGAAGGCGCGCTGCTCGCCAAGATGCGCAACATCGGCGAGGCGTGCACCTCGGCCAACCGCTTCCACGTGGCGGAGCCGATCCAGGAGGAGTTCCAGCGCCGCCTGGCCGACAAGATGGGCTCGCTCAAGCTCGGCCGCGGCACCGAGGAGGACGTGAAGGTGGGGCCGCTGATCGACCAGCCGTCGCGCGAGAAGGTGGCCGAGCTGGTGCAGGACGCGCTCGACAAGGGCGCCACCCGCGTGGTGGGCGGCGAGATCCCCGACGGGCGCGGCTACTTCTACGCCCCCACGGTCCTGGGCGACGTGCCCTCGGAGGCGCGGGTGTTCAGCGAGGAGATCTTCGGGCCGGTGGCGCCCGTGGGGAGGTTCGAGTCCGAGGAGGACGCGATCGCCCGCGCCAACGACACCGAGTTCGGCCTCGTGGCCTACGTCTACACCCGCGACGTCAAGCGCGCCATCCGCGTCTGCGAGGGGCTCGAGACCGGCATGGTGGGGCTGAACCAGGGGATGGTCTCGAACGCCGGCGCCCCCTTCGGCGGGGTCAAGCAGTCCGGCATCGGCCGGGAGGGCGGCAAGGAGGGGCTCGAGGAGTTCCTCGAGACGAAGTACGTCGCCGTGAACCTCTGACGTCGATCTACGCGAGGTCGATCGCCGCGAGCGCGGCGCTCGAAGAGCAGCCGCGGCGGTCCGTCCTGCCTGCACGGTTGCGTGCGGGTCTTGCGCCGCGCGACGGAGTGCTGAGAGCATCGGCGCATGCCTCGCGCCCGGCATGCCGCCGGCGCGGTCATTGCGGCATGGATGCTCGTCCTCGCGCTTGCGCAGCCGGTCGCTGCGAGCAGCGCGCGGGTGGCCGCGCTACAGGTGGCGCTGAAGTCCCTCGGCCTCTACCCGATCGCGGTGGACGGCGTGCGGGGGCCGTTCACGAGGCGGGGCGTGGTCCGGTTCCAGCGCCGCCGCGGGCTGCTCGTGGACGGCATCGCGGGTCCGCAGACGCGGCGCGCGCTGGGCC
>JBOGXS010000034.1:0-7028 GCA_050693815.1 Thermoleophilaceae bacterium
CACCAGGCCGTCCACGCCCTGGGTGATGAAGTTCACGAGCAGATCGACCTGGCCGGTGACGTTGGTCTCCTCGGTGACCCCGTCCCACTGCACCTCGACGTCCTCCTGCTTGGAGGCGGCGCACTCGGCGCCCTTGCGCACCTGCTCCCAGAAGTCGAAGCCGATCGCCTTGGGCACTACCGCGAGGCGGATCTCACCCTCCTTCTTCGAGCCTTCGCCGCCGTCGTCCGACTCCCGCACCTCGCCGCAGCCGAGCGTCGCAAGGGCGCTCAGCGCGAGCGCCGCGACCGCGATGACGAGCTTCCTCATGGTTTGCTCCCTTCCTACTCCGCCTCCGTGAGCCGCCGGCGGCGGAACTGGTCCCACATCACCGCGAGCCAGATGATGCTTCCGATGATCACGCTCTGGTAGAAGATGTTGATGTCGAGCAGCACGGAGCCGTTCCGGATCAGCGCGATCAGGAAGGCGCCGATCAGCGTGCCGACCACGGTGCCCTGACCGCCGAAGAGGCTGGCCCCGCCGATCACGGCGGCGGCGATCACGTCCAGCTCCAGCCCCTCGCCGAAGTTGGGCTGTCCCGAGTTGACTCGCGACGCCGCGATCATGCCGCCGAAGCCGGCCAGCGCGCCGCAGATCACGTAGACCGAGGTGAGGTAGCCCTTGACCGGGATGCCGGAGAGCCGCGCGGCCTCCGGGTTCGAGCCGATCGCGTACGAGTAGCGGCCGAGCTTGGTGCGGGTGAGCACCACGTGGCCGATCACCGCGACGACGGCCAGGACGATCACCGGGATCGGGATCGGGCCGACCTGCCCCTGACCGAGCAGACGGAAGGACTCCGGCGCGCCGAACACCGCGACGGCGTTCGTCGAGATGAGGTCGAGGCCGCGCGCCACGCTCAGCATGCCGAGCGTGGCGATGAACGGCGCCATGCCCGTGAGGGTGATCAGCAAGCCGTTGACGGTTCCGCAGGCCGCCCCGATGAGCACGCCGGCGGCGATGGCCAGCAGCGGCGGCAGCCCGGAGCCCACCATCAACGTGACCCCGAGAACGCCGGCGAGCGCCGCCACGGCCCCCACCGAGAGGTCGATGCCGGCGGTGATGATCACCAGCGTCATCCCGATCGCGATGATCGCCGTGACCGCCGTCTGCTGGCCGATGTTGAACAGGTTGTCCGAGGTGAGGAAGCGGGGCGACGCGACCGACAGCACGACGAAGACCAGGATCAGCGCGCCGGCCGCCGCGATCTGAGAGACCGCGTCGGAGAGTTGCTCGCGCAGCGCCGGGGGCACGCGCAAGCCGGCGACGGTGACCGAGTCGTGAGCGCTCACGCCGCCTCCGCCGCCGCCCCGGTCGCCAGCTGCATCACGCGCTCCTCCGAGAACTCGCCGCGCCTCACCTCACCGGCGATCCGCCCCTCGTGCATCACCACGATGCGGTCGCACAGGTTCAGCAGCTCGGGCAGGTAGGAGGAGATGAGGACCAGCGCGCGGCCCTCCTCGGCGAGCCGGCCCACGAGCGCGAACAGCTCCGCCTTGGTGCCCACGTCGATGCCGCGCGCGGGCTCGTCGAAGAAGAGCACCCGAGCCTCCGTCTCGAGCCACTTCGCAACGACCACCTTCTGCTGGTTGCCGCCGGACAGCAGGCCCACGCGGCGCCGGAGCGAGGGCGTCCGTATGCGAAGCTGGTCGCGGCGTCGCGCGGCGCGGTGCCGCTCCCGCGAGCGGTCGATGAGCCCGGCCCGGGTCGGGACGCTGGCCAGCGTGACGTTCTGGTCGACGCCGAGCTGCAGCGCCAGGCCCTCGCGCTTGCGGTCCTCGGTGAGGTACCCGATGCCGGCCCGGATCGCCGCGCTCGGCGAGCCGACGGCGATCTCGCGCCCGTCCAGCTCGATCCGTCCCCGGTCGACGGGATCGGCGCCGAACACGGCCCGGGCCAGCTCTGTTCGTCCGGCGCCCATCAGTCCCGCCAGCCCGACCACCTCGCCGGCCCTGACCGAGAGCGAGCAGTCGCTCAGCGCGCCGCGCCGGGTCAGCCCCTCGACTCGCAGCACTACCGCCCCCGGCTCCACATCCGGCTTGGGATAGAGGTCCTCGATCTTCCGTCCCACCATCAGGCGGACCAGCTCCGCCTCGTCGAGCTCGGCCACCGGGCGCGTGGCGACGACCCGCCCGTCGCGCATCACCGTGACGCGGTCCGCGATGCGGAAGATCTCGTCGAGGCGGTGCGAGATGTAGACGACGGCGATCCCGCGGGAGGTCAGGTCGCCGATGACGGCGAAGAGCTCCTCGATCTCGCGCTCGGTCAGCGTCGCGGTCGGCTCGTCCATGACCAGCACGCGAGCGTCGATCGCGAGCGCCTTCGCGAGCTCCACCAGCTGCTGCTGCGCCACCGACAGGCTCGCCATGGTCCGCTCGGGACCGACCTCGAGCCCCACCCGCCGCAGCAGCTCCCCGGCGGTCCGGGCCTGCCCGCGGCGATCGATGAAGCCGAGCCTGCCCGACTCGCGCCCGAGGAAGAGGTTCTCGGCCACCCCGAGGTCGGGCGCCAGGGCGAACTCCTGGTGGACCATCGCGACGCCGCGGCTCTGCGCGTAGCGCGGTCCGCGGAAGTCGAGCGGTTCGCCGGCGACGGCGATCGTCCCGCCGTCGGGGCGCTCGACCTGGGAGAGGAGCTTCATGAGCGTGGACTTGCCGGCGCCGTTCTCACCCGCGACCACGTGCACCTCGCCGGCGCGCACGTCGAGGTCCACGTTGTCGACCGCGTGCACGCCGGGAAAGCGCTTCGATACCCCCTTGAACTCGACCACCGGTGGCTTGCGTTGAAGCTCGCTCACGACCGAGCCACCTCGCTCGCCGCATGTCCCTGCAGCCCGGCGAGCGCGTGCGCATGCGCGCGCGTCGCGGGATACAGCTCGCGGTAGATCGCGTACAGCTGCTCGTAGCGCTCGCCCGTGAGCGCGTCGGGTTCCACCGTGGACGCGATCGGGTTCCAGTCGGCCGCCGGATCGACCAGCCCGGCCATGCGCCCGGCCAGCAGCGCGTCGCCGTAGGCCGCCCCGATCGTCTGAGCGGGCAGCTCCTGCGGCCGCCCGGCGACATCGGAGACGATCTGCGTCCAGAGGCCGCCACGCGTGCCTCCGCCTACAGCGACGAGCCGCCGCGACCGGCCGCCCACCCCGTCCATCTCCTCGAGGTTGTGGCGCACACCGTAGGCGGTCGCCTCGAGCAGAGCCCGATAGAGGTGCGTCCTGCCGTGCGAGAGCGTGAGCCCGCAGATCACGCCGCGCGCGTCGGGGTCGAACAGCGGAGTGCGTTCGCCGGCGAAGTACGGCAGCACGACCAGGCCGTCCGCGCCGGGGGCGACCGCGGCCGCCTCTTCTACCAGCTCCTCGTAGGACGGCCCGCCGGCCAGCTCGCGCAGCCAGGCGGTCAAGGCGCCGGAGCTGGCCATCCCCGCCGCGAGCGTCCGCGTGTCCGGCTCTACGCCGTTCGTGGCCCACAGCTTGGGATGCGAGCGCGGCGCGGCCAGCACCTCGACGATGAACATCGTCGTGCCGTACATGAGCATCGTGTCACCGGGCGCGCGAACACCCACGCTGACCGCCTCGGCCCAGGCGTCCACGGTCCCCGCCGCCACCGGCGTGCCCGGCGCCAGCCCCGTGACCTCGGCCGCCGCCGCGGTCACCTGGCCGGCCTGCTCGCCGGGCCACAGCAGCCGCGGCAGCGCCAGCCCGGGCGCCACCTCCTCCGCCCACTCGGCGATCCAGTCGCTTGTGTGGAGGTCGTAGAGCGGGTCGCACTGGCTGGCCGAGTGGTGGTCGAGCACGTACTCGCCCGTGAGTCGTTGCACGGCGAACGAGCTGGCCATCAGCAGCATCGCGGTCCTTTCCCACACCTGCGGCTCGTGGCGGCGCAGCCACAACAGCTTCGGCCCGATCGCCTGGGTGGTCAGCGGCGAGCCCCCGCGCTCGAGCACCGCGTCCGGCCCGAAGCGCCGCTCGAGCTCGGCGATCTCGTCCGTCGCGCGGGTGTCGATGCCGTACAGGATCGCGGGCCGCAGCGGGCGGCCATCGGCATCGGCGGCCAGCAGGCACGGCCCGATCCCGCTCACGCACACGGCCGCGATGGCGTCGCCGCCGCTCGGCGCCCGCGCCACCAGCTCCCGGCACAGGCCTACCAGGTCCTCCCACCAGACCGCCGAGGCGTCGTGCTCGGCCCAGCCCGGCCGCGGCAGGCTGAGCGCGTGCCCGCGCTCCGCCTGGGTGAGCACCTCGCCGGACGGGGCGGCGAGCACGCCCTTGGAGCTGGCGGTGCCTATGTCGATGCCGAGCAGCAGCTCCCCGCTCATGACGCATCCCCGAGTCCGTCGTAGTCGACTTCCAGCAGCCGGCACAGGATTCGCAGCTCGTCGACGCGGTCGCCGGGCACCGCGTGGATGTGGTTGGAGCCGTAGCGGGACAGGATCTCCTCGACGGGCGCCTGCAGCCGGGCGAACGCGTGCGGCCAGTGGTAGGTGGACTGACGCATCAGCGCGTCGTTGGTGTCGTCGTCGTAGGCCTCCAGCGCGCCGCGCAGGACCTGCATGCGATACCGCCCGTCGAGTCGGGTCAAGCGCGCGAACGTGAAGTCGCCCGGCGCCGCGAGGTGGTGGACCGACGCGCCGCCCGCGGGGAAGAAGAAGTCCTCCGGATACAGGTGCACCCGGCGCAGGTTCTCGTCCGGGTCGTCGCTGCGCGCCGCGAACCAGGTCGCGTGTTGGCCGGAGTTGCAGAGGTCCCAGATGTCGCGGTCGGCGTGGTAGTGGCGCACGTCGGCGAACAGCACGGGGGTGTCGGAGAGGCCCTTCAGGAGCTGCATGGTCAGCGCTGCGTCCATGTCGGCCTCGGTGGCGCAGACGTGCGGCTCCTTCGGCCCGTCCCTGTCGTAGGGGTCGTTCAGGAAGGCCTCGGTCACGTCCATCGTCGCGACGTGCGTGGTCAGCTCGGGCTGGCCCTTGATGCCTGAGAAGTCGAGCTGCCACTCCTCGATCAGCTCCCGCATGGCGTAGTAAGAGCGGATCTGGCGCTCGAGCAGCTCCGGGGTGAGCTGCTCGCCGTCGTAGTGCACGCCGGCGGCGTGTCCCTCGAGCCACTCGCGTGCGGCGCGCACCGGCGCCTCGCTCACCAGCTCGGCTCGCCGCACCAGCTCGAGCTGGTCGATCTCCTCGACGTCCACGCCGAACTTGGCGAGCCACTGGTCGGCGTTGGCGACAGCCGTGTACATGCCCATCGGGCGTCCGCCGATGCGGCCGAAGGTGCTGCCCTCGAGGCTGCGAACCGCCGCGGCGGCGCGCACGTGGGCGAGGACACGCTGCAACACGGTCGGGTCCGAGATCGAACCCCAGGCTCGGTCATGCGCCCGGCCGATCTGATCCAGCGCTCCGCCGGCCGCCAGCATCCCGACCATGCCAGGGTGGCTGGGGTTGATGTTGGAGAACAGCAGGAGCGGGCCAGGAGTCGCGCGCGCCGCCAACATCGAGAAGTGCGGGAAGGCCCAGACCGGGATGTTGAAGATCGTCAGGTCTGGGCGGCGGGCGGCCACACGGCGCGCCGCCGCCGTCGCCGACTCGTTGGTCCACACGACCTGATCGGAGCGGACCACCTCATGTCCGGCCTCCCGCAGCGCGTCCGCGACCTCCCTCTCCACCTCTCCCGCGAAGCCCTCGATGTCGCGGTGGACGAAGTCGCGGCCGTCCGAGAACGTGAGCAGACCGATGGTCGCCACTAGCGCTCCGCTCCTTCGCTTACCCGAGCGCTGCCACAGGAGCCGCGCACCCGCAGCTCGAGCGGGAAGACCTCGTGTCGCGGCTTGCGCGGGCGGCCGGCGATGCGCCCGAGCAGCAGCCGCATCGCGGTGTCCGCCATATCCCGCACCGGTTGGGCGAGCACGGTTAGCGGCGGCTCGACCAGCTCGGCCCAGAACGGGTCGTCGATCGCCACCAGCGCCATGTCGTCGGGGACCCGCCGCCCGTGCTGTGCGAGCGCCTCGAGCGCGCCGATCGCCATCAGGTTGTTGGCCACGACCAGCGCGCTCACCTCGCCGCCGTGCTCGAGCAGCTCCTCCGTCGCGTGCCGGCCGCCGTCGATCCGGAAGCCGCCGTCGCCTTCGCGCGGCCGTTGCCCTTCCGCGCGCATCGCCGCCTCGTAGCCGGCCCGCCGCGTGTCGGCGGTCTCGATGCCGGCCGGGCCCCCTATGAATGCGATCCGCCGGTGTCCGGCCGCCATCAGGTGCTCGGTCGCGGTCCGTGCCGCTCCCTCGCCGTCGGAGACGACCGAATCGGCGCGCGGATCCGCGACGGCGCGGTCGAAGGCCACAATCGGGATGGCGAGATCGAGCATCCAACCGATCTCGTCGCCGGCGGGGTTGGAGGGCGACAGGATCACCCCGAGCACGCGCTCGCCGGCGAGCATCTCGAGGTAGGCGCGCTGCTTGTCGCCGGCCTCGTCCGTGTTGCAGAGCAGCATCCGGTAGCCGTTCCGGAAGGCGCCGTCCTCGACCGCCCGCACCATCTGCGTGAAGTGCGGGTTCTCGATGTCCGAGACGACGACGCCGATCATCTCCGCGTTCTGGCGGCGAAGGTTGCGCGCCAGCCGGTTAGGGCGGTAGCCGAGCTCCGCGATCGCGTCGACGACTCGCCGACGGTAGTCCTCTCGCACCGTCCCGACCCCGTTCAGGACGCGCGAGACGGTGGCGGGCGACACACCCGCGTGCTCCGCGACATCGCGGATCCGCTCGCTGCGCGGCGCGACGCGGGCCCCGGCGGCATCCCCGGCAGGACCCGCCGCGGGCTCACCCGCCCGCGAAAGCCCCTGCTGCAGGATGCCCTCTGGCACGCTTTTGCCACCCGAGAAAACGATTTCAGAAATCGATTTCCCCAACTCTAAAGTCTTGAAACATCCAGGCGTTCAACATCCCGACCGGCGCCGGACCAGTGCGCCAGACCGCGTCGGCGCTTCATCCGCTCCGCAGTCGTGGCGCGTGGGTCACCTG
>JBOGXS010000035.1:0-9408 GCA_050693815.1 Thermoleophilaceae bacterium
GCTTGGACCCGGCCGGGCTCGCGCTCGCCGCGGCGGTAGCGCTCGGCCTCGTCGCGCGTGACCTCGACCTCGACGTTCCACTGCTGCTGGAAGCCGCGCATGGCCGAGATGATCAGCATGATCTGGACGGGCACGAGGATGAGGGTCAGCATGCCGAGGATCGACGGCTCGAGGGCGGGATCGTCGAAGCCCGCCTTGTCGCGATCGAACCAAGCCGGCCCGGCGACCGCGGCCACCACGGCGAACAGGATGGCGAGCCCCGCGGCGACCGGAAGCACGCCGCGATTCCAGCGGCTGACCATGAACGCCATGCCGACGTAGACGATCACGTAGGCGAACGAGACCATCTCCGCGCCCTGAAGCTGCGACCAGCCGCCGATCGTGATCAGGAGAATGAGTCCGGCGCTGGCAAGCAGCAGCACGATGACCAGGAACTTGGTGGCCTTGGCCTCCGCCTTGTCGCGGTTGGGGTGGATCAGGACCCTGTCGGCCATCGGGGTGACAATACCCTGTGTGGAACCGGCTTGCGTCGGTGTGAACGCGGGCGTGGCGGAACATCTGGTAGACGCGCCAGGTTTAGGTCCTGGTGGCCGAAAGGCCGTGGGGGTTCGAGTCCCTCCGCCCGCATTCCTTCCTCCCCATTCTCTCGCGGCGGGTCTGAAGCAGTCGCCTGCGACAGGCGTACCGCAGTGCATGCTCAAGCGCTGAAGCTGCCGCGCCGCGGTGCGCCCCTGCTGAGCGGATCTGTGGCCGATGGCATTCCGTCTTAGCCCGCCGCTACGATTGTCTTACTGGGGGGCAGTGGCCAAAGTGGATTACGGCTCCGGTCTCCAAAACCGGCGATTCCAGGTTCGAGTCCTGGCTGCCCCGCTCTCGTGATTCGCCTGCACCCCCCAGGGGAATGATCGGCCCGTGAGCATCGCCGCGTATGTGCTGTTCTTCATCGCCGGCCTCGGGTTCGGCTTCGCGGCGCGCGGCAAGTGGAAGTTCCTGTCGGTGATCTTCCCGCTCCTGCTCGCGCTCGGCGCAGTTCTGCAGGAGGGCGTCAGCTGGGCCCTCGTCGTGCGCCTGATCGTCGCTCTCGTGCTCACGATCGTCGGAGT
The DNA here is from genome assembly GCA_050693815.1 of Thermoleophilaceae bacterium. GTDB lineage: Bacteria > Actinomycetota > Thermoleophilia > Solirubrobacterales > Thermoleophilaceae > JACVRW01. Next base: position 1,104 of record JBOGXS010000035.1, read on the forward strand.
CCTGCTCGGCGCCGTGCTCGACATGCGTGGCGAGCGGGGCGAGCAGGCTCGCTACGCCCAGTAAACGCGTCCGTAGGTTCCGCCGGTTTCGGCGGCGCCTGAACGCGCCTGGCGGCGTCCGGCGGACTCGCCGACCAGGGGGCTCTGCCCCCTTGTTCCGGCTGCGCCGGAACACCCCCGGCATCGACTCCGTCCACCGGACTTGCCAGCCACGCTCGGTCGCTCGCCGATTCCCGCCGGAACTTCCGCCCGCGCGTACTAGCGGTAGCTTCCCTCCCCGACCGCGACCGGGAGGAGAGCCGCATGCCCGCAGTCGAGACCGTGAACGGGCCCGTCGACGTCGACGAGCTCGGCCTCACCCTCATCCACGAGCACTTCCGCACGATTGACGAGGCCGGTCGGTTCCAGTTCCCGCACCTGTACGACGCAGAGGGCGAGTGGGAGGCCGCCATCGCCGACGCCAACGCCGTGAAGGGCCACGGCGTGAAGACGGTCGTCGAGCCGAGTGCGATGTTCCTCTACCGCGACGCCGCCTTCAGCAAGCGCGTGGCCGACGAGAGCGGCCTGCAGGTGGTGCTCGCCACTGGGATCTACACCTACGACCACCTGCCGCAGTTCCTGCTCAACCGCGACGAGGACGCCATCGCCGCCATCTTCGTTCACGAGCTCGAGCACGGGATCCAGGGCACGGGCATCAAGCCGGCGCTGATCAAGTGCGCCGCCGACGAGCCCGGCCTCACGCCGAACATCGAGAAGGTCCATCGCGCCGCCGCGCGGGCCTCCAACCAGACCGGCAGGCCGATCATGGCCCACTCGCGCCCGGCCAGCGGGACCGGCCTCGAGCAGATGCGGATCTTCGAGGAGGAGGGCGTCGACCCGGCGCGGGTCCAGGTCGCCCACACCGGCGACACAGATGACCTCGACTACATCGAGCGGCTGCTCGACACCGGCTGCTGGATCGGCATGGATCGCTACGGCCTCGACATCTACCTGCCCACCGAGCAGCGCCAGAAGACCGTGCTCGCCCTGCTCGAGCGCGGCTATGCCGACCGCATGTTCATCTCGCAGGACTACTGCTCGACGATCGACTGGTTCCCGCTCGAGGTGCAGGAGTACCTGAAGGAGAACGAGGTCCCCAAGTGGTCGATGACCTTCCTGTTCGAGGTGGTGATCCCCGAGCTGAAGGAGCGCGGCATGACCGGCGAGCAGCTCGAGCAGATGATGGTCGAGAACCCGAAGCGGTGGCTAGGATCGTGAGGCACCCGCGGGCGTGGTGTAAAGGTTGCACAAGAGCCTTCCAAGCTCTTAGTACGGGTTCGATTCCCGTCGCCCGCTTCCACTGACGCCGGCGCGGTCTCATCGACCAAGCGGATGGCGCAGCGCAGCCGTCGCTCGCTCGCGGGGCCACACTACCTCGCGGCGGCCGTCCTGCCACTGCACCGTCAGGACGCGGTGCCCGATCTGCTCGGCCGTCTCCGGGTCGAGCCGGAATCGGCCGAACATCGTCGTGCAGTCGAGGGCACGGGCCGCGGCGAGGAGAGCGTTGTCGTCTGTGCCCTCGACGTCCCGAAGACAGCGGCCCGCGATCACGCCGGCCGCGAATGCCTGGGCAGCGGGGTAGGGCGGGTCGGTGCCGGCCTCTGACCGGTAGGCAGCTGCGAACTCCTTCGCCGAGGGGCCTTCGTCGGGGGTGGTGGCCGCCTCGGCTAGCCACTGGGCCGGACCCAGCAGGCCCTCGCGCAGCGGACCGAGATCGGAGAGCACCTCCTCGACCCCGGCGCCGACGAACCCCGCTGCCCGCCAGCGACCCGGCAGCAACCGGCGTGCGGCGGCCAGCTCGTCCTCGAAGCCGCCTGCCGTCAGGAGGAGATCCGCCTCGGGGGCATCGATCGCCGGTGTGGCGGTGAGCGGCCCTAGCGTTGCTTCGAGTCCCAGCCTGGCTGCCACGCGGACTGCGCCGGCGGCGACGGCGCGCGCGAAGCGGATCTCGCTGTGCAGGATTGCGATCCGCCGAGTCTCGGGGTCCGCCGTCTTGACGGCCTGGATCGCGCCCTCGAAGTACGTCGTCGCCGGCGCGAGCAGGCTGACCACGTTCGCGGCCGGCTCGACCTCGGCGCCGCCGTGGTTCCAGAGCAGGCGGGTCGTGGCGGCGGCCACCGCTCGCGCCGGGCCGCTGCCGTAGGGGCCGAAGAGGAGGTCGGGGCGGTCGCGCTCGGCGTCGCGGATCGCCGTGATCGGATCGGGGTGGGCGTCGTAGGTCCGGAGCTCGACGGGGCCCGGGTACCACTCGGCCCACAGCCGGAGGGCCAATGCCCCGGCGCGGCCATAGCGTGCGAGCGGCCCCGACAGGGGCGTGACCAGCGCGGCGCGCAGCATGGCGCGCGCCAACCCTCGCTAGCGCCGCTCGAGCACGACGACCGGGATCTCGCGCTCCGTCTTGGTCTGGTAGTCGTCGTAGTCCGGCCAGTGGCCGGTCATCTCGCGCCAAAGCTCCGGCCGTTCCTCCGCGCTCGCGGTCCGGGCACGGGCATCGAAGCGGTCGCCAAGCACCTGAACCTCGACCTCCGGCTGCTCGCGGAGGTTGACGTACCAGGCGGGCGGCTCGTCGGCCCCGCCCTTGGAGGCCACGACGAGGTAGTCGTCGCCGCGGCGGCCGTAGATCAGCGCCGAGGTCCGCGGCTCGCCCGACCGGCGACCGGTCGTGGTCAGCAGCAGGACCGAGCTGCCGCGCATCCAGTCGTGCCCGAGCTCCCCGTCGGTCTCACGATAGGAGCGGATGTGTTCCTCTCCGTACAGGTGCGATGCGTCTTGAGGTGCCATGCGGAAGTTGTACCGCCCGGCGCTCGCCGGCCTTCCTGTGCAACGGCGCGCTATGGTGGTTCCGACCCGGGGCGTGGCGCAGTCTGGTAGCGCATTCGGCTGGGGGCCGAAAGGTCGCTGGTTCAAATCCAGTCGCCCCGATCATTCAGAAACCGCGAAGTAGCGCGAAGAAGCGCCAACTTCAGACGGCGTTTCGACTTCGTGGTGGTTTCGAGCCGCGAAGAGTCCCGAACAACCGCGAACGTCGCGCGGGGTGGAATCCGTAGGATTTTCGTAGGCGCTGGGTCGCGCGTTTCGCCGACGGCGTGGGATGCCCGGCACTTCAACGTGGCGGGCGTGGACGGGCGGCTCGGGCGCCTGATCGCCGCGTCCCGTAGCGTTTGGTTGCGTGCGGTCAGGACTCTTCTTGCCCCTCTTCGATGCGCTGGCAGACCCGGCGGTCGCCGCGCGCCTGACGGCCGTGGCGGAGGAGGCGGGCTGGGACGGAGTCTTCGTCTGGGACAACCTGCGCTTTCAGGAGCCCGTGGTCGACGTGGCCGATCCGTGGATCACGCTGGCGGCGATGGCCACCGCCACTGAGCGGATCCGGCTCGGCCCGATGGGTCACCCCACTGGCACGGCGTCGGCCCGTCAAGGTCGCCCGCGAGACGGCGACGCTCGACCGGCTCAGCGGCGGCCGACTCACGCTCGGTGTCGGCCTGGGAAGCGACCACTTCGCGAGCGAGTACTCGATCACCGGCGAAGAACTCGACGACCGCCGACGCGCAAGCATGCTCGACGAATCGCTCGAGATCCTGGCGGCCGCCTGGTCGGGCGACACGGTGCACCACCGCGGCGAGCACTACACGGTCGACGGGATGAGTTTTCTACCCCGCCCGGTCCAGCGTCCGGGCGTACCGGTGTGGGTTGCGGGGTACTACGGCCGGCCCAGGCCAATGCACCGGGGGGCGCGGTATCAAGGCTTCTTTCCCCTGGGCCTGGACCACCCGGACCAGCTCGCCGAGGTCGCCGCCGACGTCGCGGCACGGCGCCGAGACGCCGGCGCGCACCCGACTGAGCCCTACGAGCTCGTCGTCGCACTCCCGCCCGGTGACGATCCAGCGCCGTATGCGGCGGCAGGCGCCACGTGGTGGCTGGTCGAGTTCCCATGGGATGCGCTGTCGGTCGACCAGGTGCGCGCAGTGATCCGCGACGGTCCGGCGACTCCGGGATAACGCGCCCCGATGCGGGGCACTGGGAAAGAGTGTCAACGGAAAACGTCGAGCTGGTCCGCCGACTCTACGCCGACCTCGCGAGCGAGGGTTCCGGTCGAGAGTTCGAACGGCGTCTGACCGACGAGGCTCTGAGTCGCTTCTTGGACCCGGGGATCGAGTGGATCCCGCTGCCTGATTCCCTGCTTGCCGTCAACAGCTACCGGGGCTTCGAGGGCGTGCGGCGGTTCTGGGGCGAGTTCGTCTCGACTTGGGAGACCTACAGGGTCGAGCCGCTGAGGTTCGATGACGCCGGCGCTCATGTCGCGGTCATCGTGCACATCGTCGGCCGGACCCACGGTCTCGAAGTCGATGAGACTCAATCCTCGCTCTTGACCGTGCGCGATGGGCGGGTCGTCCGCGTCCAATCGTTTGCCGGAGCGGAGGATGCGCGCGCAGCCGCCGGGTTGCGAACCTAGGGGGGAACGACCGCAGTGCCGCGATGCGCGACGAGCGCCGACTGCCGCCGCTCGTCCGGGATCTCGGTGCGGCGCTGGCAATGGCCGTACGATCGCTTGGACCGCCCACGGCGATGAGTTTCGTCTCCGCGATCGGTCACTAGCTGTGGCAGAGCAGCCTGCAGAAGGGAAGGAAGGCATGTTGATCTACTCGATGAGCGTGTCGGTGGATGGCTTTATCGCCGACCGTGAGGGTGGGTTCGGTTGGACGGCCCCTAGCGACGAGCTGTTCGGCTTCCACCTCGCGCGGACTCGCGAGCTTGGCGGCTTTCTGTTGGGCCGCGGGCTTTACGAGACGATGCTGGTGTGGGAGACGGATTCGTCGCTGCGCGCCGACGAGCTCCGGGCCGCGTTCGCGGACGTCTGGTGCGCGCTCCCGAAGGTCGTCTTCAGCCGCACGCTCGACAGCGTCCAGGGCAACGCCCGGCTCGCCGAGGCGTCTGTGGCAGAGGAGGCCGCTGCGGCGCTCGCCGCGACCGACAAGGACGTCTCGATCGGCGGCGCGGGGCTGGCCGCGGCGGCTGTCGAGCTCGGCGTCGTCGACGAGCTGCGCATGTTCCGCTATCCGATCGTCATCGGTGGCGGCACGCCGTTCGTGCCGCCGGTCGCCGCAGACGTCCCGCTGGACCTGATTGAAACCAGGACGTTCGGCTCGCGCGTGATCTACGAGCGCTACGGGCGCGCCCGCGATAAGTCGGACTGACACCGCCGTCCGAGTTATCAGCGCGTCGCCGGACCGACAAATGCGAGCGCCCGGGTCGCCGCCCCTCGCGCGCATGGTCTGGACGAGGCACCCCCCGGCATCAGCCTTCGCGTCAGTCCTGCTTAGCGCGAGAAGCAGTAGCGCGCAGATTCCACGCACGCGCCGCTCGCGTCCGTGATGGCCGCGATGATCGTGTGCGGTGCCCAGGATCAGCGAGTTCTACGGGATCGTGGTCGGGATGTACTTCCGGGATCATCCGCCGCCGCATTTCCATGCGCGGTACGCCGGTGAGGAGGCGGTCATCGCGATTGCGACGAGGGAGGTCATCGCTGGTTCGTTGCCGGGGCGCGCGTTGCGGCTCGTGCGAGAATGGACGTCGATGCATCGCGATGAGTTGGACGAGAACTGGGATCTGGCGCGCGATCGCGAGCCGCTAATGGAGATCGAGCCGCTGCCGTGACCGAGCTGGTGAGAATCGCCGACGTTCGCCCGCTCGAGGGTCATTGGGTGCGTCTCTGGTTTACCGACGGCGTCGTCAAGGACGTGGACCTCCGCGAAGCGCTCGCAGGCGGCGGTGTGTTCGACGCGATCTACCAGGATCGTGATGTCTTCGAACAGGTCCGGGTCAACCCCGAGAGCCGGACGATCGAGTGGCCTGGCGGGGTCGACCTCGACCCGGACGTTCTGTACGGAACGTTTGAGCCTGAGAGGGGCATCCGGATCGAGCGGCGGGTTGTCGAGGAACCCGCGGGGCATCGGTCCTGAGGCCCAGTCGGATCTACGCCTGAGCGCCGGGCTGCTCGGCGTTCTCGAGGTGTCGCTCTGCTTGGACGATCTCGCCAGCGAGTCGGTCCTGCTCCTGGCGCAGCAGGTCGAGGGGGACGGCGCCGGCGTAGTGGGCGTGCAGGAGCTTCTCGCGTTGCCCCGAGAGGTTGGCGAGGCGACGGCGCTGGCGTACGGCCTCCTGCTCGGCCTGCTCGCGCATGCCAGCGAGCGCCTGGTCGAGCTTGGCGCGGATCGCGGCGACCTGCTCGGCAGGCAGGCGAACGTGGCTGTAGGCGTGCTCGACGGCGCGCTCGACCAGCCCGGCCGGCACGTAGGGCTGGTCGCAGCCGGTGCCGCGCATCCGCGCGATGCAGAAGAAGTAGGGGTAGCGCCCGCCGTTGCCGTTGGCGTGGATCAGGCTCAGGCGCGAGCCGCAGCGCCCGCAGTAGAGCGAGCCCTTGAGGTAGTGATGGTGCTTGCGGTCCTTCTCGGCGGCGTGGTTGTGCGTCGAGAGCACGGCCTCGACGCGGGCGAAGGTGGCGTGGTCGATGAGGTGCTCGTGGCGGCCCTCGTACTCGACGCCAGCGTAACGGACCGTGCCGACGTAGTAGGGGTTGGCGAGCAGGGCCGCGAGCTGGGAGCGCGAGATCGGCTTCGCCGGCCGGGTCGGCGTTGGGCGCGTCGTCAGCCCGCGCGCGGTAAGCGCGTCCTGAAGCGTGTCGAGCGTGTAGACGCCCGAGGCGTAGGCGGCGAACGCCCAGCGCACGTGCGGGGCGCGCGTGGCGGTGGGGCGCTGGCGCAAGTTCGACGAGGCGCTCTCGCCGGCGGGCAAGCGGCCGGTGCTGTTCGTGATGTGCGAGAACACGCAGGCCGCCGACGAGGCCGGCGATTACCTGCGCCAGCGGGCGGAGTTCGCCGGCGACCGGCTGCTCGTGATCCACACCAACCGCCAGGGCGAGATCACCAAGGCCGACCTCGACCTGGCGCGCCAAGCGGCGCGGGAGGTCGACCAGCCCGGCAGCCGCATCCGCTGCATCGTCTCGGTGCTGATGTTGCGCGAGGGCTGGGACGTGCGCAACGTCTGCGTGATCGTCACGCTGCGCTCGCTGACGGCGAAGGCGAAGATCCTGCCCGAGCAGGCGCTCGGGCGAGGCCTGCGCCGGGTGACACCACCTGGCTCGGGGCACGACGAGCGGGTCGTCGTGAAGAGGATCTTCATCGGCTTCGCCGTCGAGGACAAGCAGTCCCGCGACCTGCTACGCGGGCAGTCCAAGCTCGGCGACTCGCCGATCGACTACACCGACATGTCGGTCAAGCAGCCGTGGGACAGCTCCTGGAAGACGAAGTGCCGAGAGCGCATCAAGAGCTGCGACGGGTTCATCGCGCTGCTGAGCAAGAACGTCGAGAACGCCGACGGCGCGCGCTGGGAGATCAAGTGCGCCGTGGAGGAGGGCGTTCCGGTCCTGGGCGTCCACTTCCACCAGGACGACAACTACACACCGCCCGAGATCCAGCAAGAAGGTGATCCGGTGGACATGGGATGGGATCGGGAGCTGGATCAACGGCTTGTAGGTGGCCGACCCGCCTGAACGGAGCCCGGAGGCCGAGGGCGCGCTCGCCGCGGCGGAGCTGCCAAGCAACTACTTCGAGCTCTACAAGCTCGCGGTCGAGATGGCCGACCGCATATCCGCTCGGCGCGGCGTCGCCAACAGCTTCTTCCTGACCGCCAACACCGGCATCGTCGCTGTGCTCGGCAGCCAGGACGTGCGCTGGTACCTCGCCGCCGCCGGCATCGTCTTCGCCGCCGCCTGGTGGGCGCTCCTGAAGAGCTACCGCGATCTCAACAGCGCCAAGTTCGAGATCATCCTCGCCATGGAAGAGCGACTGCCGATCGGCGTCTACGGCGACGAATGGGATCGCCTGCGTCGGGAGCCGGTCAAGTTCAGCCTGCGCCGGGACGCCCTGAGGTCCTGGCTCGCTCAATACCGCGAGCTCGGCAGCATCGAGCGGATTGTCCCATGGGTCTTCGCCCTCATCTACGCGGCCGAGATTGTGCGACAGTTAGCCGCGTGAGCTACCTGGACGAGCTCGCAACCGAGATCGAGCGGCAGGTCCCCGCCGACGTGCTACCCGACGGCGACACGCGATCCCTGTTCCGGCTGTACGCGCTCCTCGCGCTCGCGAAGGGCCGCGCCGTGAATGCAGTCGACGTCCACCACGCCTGGGCGGCATGGATGCAGGAGCGCGACCCCCACCATCGCTCGATCAAGCCATTCGAGGAGCTGGACGCCGAAACGCAGTCATCTGAC
>JBOGXS010000036.1:0-7551 GCA_050693815.1 Thermoleophilaceae bacterium
GTGCGGGCCGGCAGCATGCCCGCCTCGAGCGAGACCACGAGCGCCTCCCAGCTCGCCTCGATGATGGTCTCCGACACGCCGATCGTGCCCCAGGTGTCGCTGCCGTCGCTGGCGTCGAGCAGCACGCGGGTGACCGCGCCGGTCCCCTTGGTCTCGTCCAGGATCCGCACCTTGAAGTTGACCAGCTGGATGTCGCGCAGGTGCGGGTAGCGCTCGCCCATCGCGTCGCGCAGCGCCCTGTCCAGCGCGTTGACCGGCCCGTTGCCCTCGGCGGTCCGCACGTAGCGCTCTCCGTCGACCCAGATCTTGATGGTGGCCTCGGTCTCCACGCGCCCGTCGGCGCGCTTCTCCACGATCGCCCGCCACGACTCGAGCCGGAACAGCGGATCGTACTCCCCCGTCTCCTTTCGGATCAGCAGGTCGAACGACCCGTCGGCGGCCTCGAACTGGTAGCCCGAGTGCTCGAGCTCCTTGACCCGCTCGACCACGCGCGCCGCGGTCTCGCCGTCCACGTCGGCGCGCGCCTGCACGGTGCCCTTGCCCGACAGCTCGGAGACCAGCACGCGCCGGTCGGCCCCCACCTCGGCCGGGTCGACGTGCTCGAAGGTGCGCGCGTCGCGATTCACCCCGGCGACGTGCATGCCGCCCTTGTGGGCGAAGGCGTTCGCCCCCACGTACGGCTGGTTGGGGTTCGGCGTGACGTTGCAGACCTCGTCGACCAGGTGCGCGACCTCGGTCAGGCGCCGCAGGCGGTCGCGGCCGATGCACTCGTGGCCCATCTTCAGCTCGAGGGTGGGCACGATCGTGACGAGGTTGGCGTTGCCGCAGCGCTCGCCGTGGCCGTTCATCGTGCCCTGAACGAGCCGTGCCCCGGCCTCCACGGCCACGAGGGAGTTGGCCACGCCGCAGCCCGCGTCGTCGTGGGTGTGGATGCCCACCCGTCCGAATTCCCCCACGACGTGCGCAGTTGCTTCCGCGACTTGCGCCGGCAGGGAGGAGCCATTCGTGTCGCAGAGGGTGAGGTTCTCCGCCCCCGCCTCAGCCGCCGCCCGCAGGCATTGCATGGCGTAGCCAGGGTCGTCGCGGTAGGCATCGAAGAAGTGCTCGCCGTCGTAGATCACGCGCTTGCCCTCCGCCAGGAGAAAGCCGACCGAATCGGCGATCATCCGCAGGTTCTCCTCGCGATCCACCTGCGTGACCTTCTCCAGGTGAAGCGACCATGTCTTGCCGACCAGTGTGCAGACGGGAGCGAAGCAGGAGGCCAGCAGTCGCAATGCGGGGTCGCGGTCGGCGGGTTGGCCTGGCCGGCGGGTCATCCCGAACGCCGCTACCTCCGCCTGCTGGAAGCTCTCGCGCGAGAGCAGCTCGAAGAGCGCCTCCTCCTTCGGGTTGGACGCCGGGAAGCCGGCCTCGATCAGGTGCACGCCGAGCGAGTCGAGCGCGTGGGCCACGCGCACCTTCTCGTCCACCGACAGCGACATGCCCTCGCCCTGCATGCCGTCCCGCAGGGTGGTGTCGTAGATAGCGATCCGGGGGCTCACGCGCTCGGACCCCCGCGGCGCCTGGCCGGTCGGCGGCAGCGCGTTCACGTGCCCGACGGGACCGGCACCAGGTCGAGCCAGTCCGCGTACTGCGGCGCGCGGCCGTGCAGGGCGTCGTCGAAGGCGGCCTGGATCTCGCGCGTGATCGGGCCGGGCTCGCCGGCGCCGATCTCGAGGTCGTCGATCTCGCGCAGCGGAGTGAGCTCGGCGGCCGTGCCGGTCAGGAACACCTCGTCGGCCAGCGCCACCTCGGCCCGCGCGATGTCGCGCTCGACCACCTCGTAGCCCAGGTCGCGGGCGATCTGGATGCAGGACTTGCGGTTGATCCCGTCCAGGATCGACGCCGCCTGGGGCGGGGTGTGGATCACGCCCTGCTTGATCACGAACACGTTCTCGCCGCTGCCCTCGCACACGTTGCCGCTGTCGTCCAGCAGGATGGCCTCGTCGTACCCCGACTTGAGCGACTCGATCTTCGCCAGCACCGAGTTCAGGTACTGGCCCGAGGCCTTGGCCTGCGGGATCAGCGAGTCGGACGAGATCCGCCGGTAGGACGACACGCGGGCGCGCACGCCGTCTCGCTTGCCCTCCTCGCCCAGGTAGGCGCCCCACTCCCACACGGCGACCATGGCCTCCACCGGGTTGTCGAGCGGGTTCAGGCCCATCGGACCGTAGCCGCGCCACACGAGCGGCCGGATGTAGCAGCTCCTGAAGCCGCTGCGGGCGATCAGCTCGTGGGTGGCCTCGCGGATCTGCTCCTTGGCGAAGGGCAGGTCCATGTAGTAGAGCTTCGACGAGGCCTCGAGCCGATCCAGGTGGTCCTGGTGGCGAAAGATGCCGGTGCCGCGCTCGGTCTCGTAGGCGCGGATGCCCTCGAAGACGCCGGTGCCGTAGTGGAGCGAGTGCGTGAGCACGTGTACCTTCGCGTCCTCCCAGGCGACGAACTCTCCGTTCAGCCAGATGAGGTCGGCGGTGTTCACGTACTGCTCCTAGAGGTTCGCGAGGACCGCCCGGGTGGCGGCCTCTGTCGTTGCGTTGCCGTGGAGGTCCGGTGTGCGGAGGCCATCCTCGAGCGCGCGGTCGACGGCCGATTCTACGGCAGCCGCTTCCGCCTCCATGGCGAGCCCGTGGCGGAGCATCATTGCAACTGAGAGGAGCATCGCCAAGGGATTGGCCCGGCCGGTCCCGGCGATGTCCGGCGCCGAGCCGTGCACGGGCTCGAACAGGCCCGGGCCCGAGCCGTCTCCCAGCGAGGCGCTCGGCAGCATCCCGACCGACCCGGTGAGCATCGCGGCCTCGTCGCTGAGGATGTCGCCGAACATGTTCTCGGTCAGGATCACGTCGAAGTCGGAAGGCCTCGACACCAGCTGCATCGCCGCGTTGTCGACCAGCATGTGCTCGAGGGGCGTGCCATCGTGGGACTCGCCCACCCGGGTGACGACCTTGCGCCACAGCCGGGAGGTCTCCAGGATGTTCGCCTTGTCGACGCTGGTCACCTTCTCGCGCGCGAGGTCGAAGGCCACCCGCGCGATGCGCTCGACCTCCGGCTCGGAGTAGACGCAGGTGTCGTGCGCGGTGTCGCCCTCGAGGCCGCGGTCGCCGAAGTAGATCCCGCCGGTCAGCTCTCGCACCACGAGCAGGTCGGTGCCCTCGATGCGCTCGCGCCTGAGCGGGCTCGAGTCGAGCAGGGCCGGGCGGGGGCGCACGGGGCGCAGGTTGGCGAACAGGCCGAGGCCCTTGCGCAGCGCGAGCAGGCCCTGCTCGGGGCGGGGGCTGCCCGGGTCCGTGGTGTCCCACCTCGGCCCGCCCACGGCGGCGAGCAGCACGGCGTCGGCGCCTCTGCACGCGTCGAGCACGTCGTCGGAGAGCGCGGTGCCGTGAGCGTCGATCGAGACGCCGCCGACGAGGCGCTCGTCGAGCTCGAAGTCCCCCAGCGCGGCGAGGACCTCGCGCGCGGCGGCGGCTATCTCGGGGCCGATGCCGTCGCCGGGGAGGAGGACGATGTGTGTGGCGCGCGTCATGCGAACGGCCCCGGGCACGCTACCGCGCCGCCGCGCGCAGGGGATCTCGATGCGAAGAGGGTCAGGCGTCTGCGGGGAGCAGGCGGAAGGGCTTCGCCCTGGCGGTGAGAACGCGGAAATGACGTTCGTCGAGGGTGAGGACCTCCTGTGTCTGGTACCTGGCCGCAAGCACCGCGATCGAGGCGTCAGCGAGGCTCACCCTGAGGTCGGCATGACGCTCGATCGTCGCGCGGGCCTGACCGACCTCGGCCGCTGAGAAGGGCTGGAGCTGGTAGGCGCCTCGTTCGACCTCGCACAGCAGGCTCGTGCGGGCCGCCTCCCCGACCTTGGTGGCAAGCAGGTCGTCGAGCTCCGCGAGCACGAACGGCGAGAGCAGCAATGGCGGTGTCGCGGCTGCGAGGCTCTCGGCGGCTTCGACGTGGCGGCGCTGGGCGGAGTCCACGGCGGCGAGCAGCCCGCTCGTGTCGAGCAGGATCACGCGCCGAAGCCCGTGGCCAGCTCCTCGTCGACCCGCTCGGCAAGCGTCGGGTGGCCGCTGTCGAAGAGCGGCAGCCGCGGCCGCGGATGTGCCTCCGCCGCGGTGGCCGCCGCGACCGCGTTGCGCACGATCTCGGCCTCGGTCCTTCCCTGCGCCGCGGCGGTCCGCTCGAGCGCCGCCTTCAGCTCGTCGGGGAGATAGATCGTCGTCCGCCGCACGCCATACATGATGCCATACGTGGCGGGCGAGCTCGGCTGACAAAGGATCCGACGCTACGCGGCGGCCCGGGTCCGTGCCGCGGCCGGGGAACGACGCCGACAACCGCGCTGCCGTGCGCGCCGTGGGCCACCGCCGGCCTCGACCTCGTTGGGCTCGCCGTGCGAGCAGCACACCGCGGCGCCGACGCGGGCTGAAACGCCACCCCCCGAGCGCACTCTTCAGCGCGGCAGCGTCGACGGTGAACGGCCTCAGATACCGAACTGGGCGCGGCGATGGTGCGGCGCTCTCGCCAAAGCGGTGACTACCGCGCGCTGCTGCTTTGCACGAATGCGCAAGCCGAGGCCGTGCCAGGCGAGACACCTGCCCCTCGTCCATACCAGGAGCGAGCTCGGCGCTGGTGGAGACTTTCGCATCGCGATCAAAGCGAGGGCGAGGCGCATTTTCGCGCAGTGACGAGAAGCGCCAAGTGGCGCGTCTGCACGCCACGGACGGAACCGTCCTCATGGCCGCTCCCGCACTGCTGCGCTGAAGCGGCCCCGCAAGCGGTCCTGCCCAGGGCCGGCCGACGCATGGCGGTCTCACGGGCCGCCAACAGGCGGGACGTGGGGGAGGCGGCCGACGACGATCACCACTTTGGTCGCGATGGTGTGCGCGACACCAGCGCCAGCAGCCAGGTGTAGCCGCCGCCGTCCATCTCGATGATCTCCCGGGGCTATCGTGCCCCTCATGAGCGAGCAGCGGTTCGACGCGCGGGGCGGCACGGCCGCCCGCGTGCTGGGAGGAGCGGGGGCGCTGGCGAGCTGCGTGCCGATGGTGGCGATGCTGCCGTCGGCCTTTACCGGCCTGCTCGGCATCGTCGGGCTCGGCGCGTCGAGCGGCGCTGTCGCGGCCCTGTCTCCGGCCCTCTCAACGGTCAACCGACCGCTGCTGCTCGTCTCGACAGCGCTGCTTGCCGTCACAGGGCTGCGCTGCAGCCGGGCGGTCGTTGGCAGCGCTGTCGCCGGCGGAGCGCTCCTTTACCTCAGCATGTACGTCGTCGCCCAATCGGATGGGACATCGTCGCCCATCCTGTTCTACACCGGCCTGGCGCTCTTCCTCGGTACCTACGTCATCGCCTGGGCACAGCGCCGACGCCTGCGATGTCGGCCGCTCGTCAACGTCCGCGTCGCCAAGCGCCTGCTCGCCGGGACCGTGGTCGGCGGCGTAGCAGTGGTCATCGTCGCCGCGTGCGTGGGAACCGCGCTGACGGCGCCGGAGGGCGGGCGCGGAAGCCGTTCCGGACACCCGTCGACCACCACGCCGGGACACACGATGCCCGGAATGTCGACCGGTGGGCACTCCGGCTCGATGTCGGGCATGGATCCCTGATCGACGAGAGACTTGTCGTCCCAGTCTCACCCTGGCCGACCGTTTCGTCGGAGGGACGCGTCGTCAGCAGCTCCACACCATCCGCATGATCACCGGCTCACGACGGCTGGCGTCGCAGTTGGCGCGGTCGAGGGCGGAGGCGCGACCGGACGCCCCACGCTGAGGATTGCGTCGAAGAACAGGCGCGGGCGGCCCCACAGCGAGTTGACAAAGATCGTCGTGACGCTCGCCGCCATCGCCGCCATCGCCCAGACTGGGTAGACGAGTCCGGTCGTCGCGACCGGGATGCCGATCCCGTTAAAGAGGAAGGCGAGGAGCACGTTCTGCTTCGTCTTTCGGTAGCTCGACCGGCTGATCTCTCGGGCGCGGAGGATCGCGGTGAGCCGGTTGCTCACCACGATGACGTCAGCCGATTCGACGGCGATGTCCGTGCCGCCTCCCATCGCGACGCCGACATCCGCCTGCATGAGTGCGGGCGCGTCGTTGATGCCATCGCCGACCATGGCGACGCGTCCGGCGAGCTGCAGCGTCCTCACAATCTCCGCCTTCTCCCCCGGGAGCACCCCGGCATGGACCTGCTCGATCCCGAGTTCGCCCCCGATCCGTACGGCCGCTCGCCGGTTGTCTCCGGTCACGAGGACCGGGACAAGCCCCGCGTCGTGCATCGCCGCGACCGTCTCGACGGCCTCGGCACGCAACGTGTCTCCCAGCCCGAGGACGCCGAGGAGGCGAGCGTCACGGCTCACAGCGATGACGGTGCGGCCCGCGTCCTCAAGCTGCACGATGCGGTCCCGAAGGTGCGAGGTGTCGACTCGGCCCCGATCGAGAAAGCTCGGGCGTCCGACAAGGATGCGCGAGCCGTCGATCAGCGCTGAGACACCCTGACCGGTCACGGACTCGAACTCCTCGACCGCGGGCACGGCGAGGTCGCGGTCGAGGGCAGCGCTGAGCACGGCCTGGGCCAGCGGATGCTCGGACGACGCCTCAGCGGCGGCGGCGAGGGCGAGGAGCTCATCAGGATCGGCGAGCGCCTCCAGCTCGCGCACGACGGGTCGGCCCTCGGTGAGCGTGCCCGTCTTGTCGAGGACGATATGCCTCACTGACCCGAACGCCTGGAAGGCTTCGCCCGTGCGCATGATGATTCCTTCGTCCGCCGCCGTCCCCGCACCACGCACGATCGAGAGTGGCGCGGCGATGCCCACCGCGCACGGATAGCCCATGACGAGGACACTGAGCGCCGCGAAGACGGCGCGCTGGAGGTCGGCGTGGCCGGTGATCGCCCAGCTCCCCAGTAGCCAGCCGATGAGCGAGAGCGCTGAGAGGCTCAGCACGAGCGGGGCGTAGACCCGCAGGATCCGATCGACGAGATGCAGGATGCCTGGCTTCAGCGCGCGAGCGTCTTCGACGTGGCGGATGACCTGCTGCAGGAAGCTGCCCTCGCCGATGGCGGTCACTGCGACGAGCAGCGTCCCGGTCCCGTTGATCGATCCGCCAATGACGTGGTCGCCCTCCGCCTTGTCGACCGGCAGCGGCTCGCCGGTGACGAGCGACTGGTCAACCGCGGAGCGACCGCCAACCACGTCGCCGTCGACGGACACACGCTCGCCGGGACGGACGCGGACGAGGTCGGCGACCACGACCTCGGCGATGGCCAGCTCGCGTTCTGCGCCGTCTCGCATGACCCGGGCGGTGTCCGGCTGCAGGTCGAGCAGGCGCTTGACCGACTGCGAGCTTCGCGTCTTCACGAGCAGCGAGAGCCACTCCGAGAAGACGTGGTAGTTGACGACGAGCACCGAGACGCCGAAAAAGGCGGCGGTCGGGTAGCCGGCCGGCCGTGCGGCGAGCCCAATGGCGCCGCCCGCAAGCCCGGCGAACGCGCCGGCCTCGAGCATGACGTGCTGATTGAGAATGCTGCGGCGCAGCGACT
>JBOGXS010000037.1:0-6985 GCA_050693815.1 Thermoleophilaceae bacterium
CGTCAGCGCCCAATACCAGCGAGGCCACGACCGCCAGTACAACGCTGAGGACTGCTAGGGCCGCAGGCGGGATGCGAGGCACGGCGAGCAGTATGGCCACTCCGCGCCTGCGGGCCTCAGGGATACATCCCTCCGGGGGCGTTCAAGCCCCAGCCAGTGGCCAGCCGCGCCCTCGTCCGAAGGCGGCGCGTCCGGAGCGCGAGACGCTGCGGTTGCACAAGGCGATCGAGGACACCGGCATCAAGCTCGGCTGCGTCGCCACCGACATCATGGGCAAGTCACCCGACGAGGATTGACGAGACCTCGATCGCGTCCCGCGACTCCGCAGGGAACAGGCTATTCCCTGCGAGGTCGAGACGAATCTGGTCGATCTACTAGTGCCCGCTCGCGTCTTGCACGAGCAGGGCGATCTGGACGCGGTTGTCGACGTCTAGCTTGTCGAGCAGGCGGGAGACGTGGGCCTTGACCGTCGGGACGGAGAGGTGCAGAGCTGCGGCGATCTCGGCGTTGGCGTGGCCGCGGCCGACGGCGAGGGCGACGTCGTGCTCGCGTGGGCTGAGCGTGGCCATGCGGTCGCGGGCGTGGGCGGTGCGGGCGGCCGCGTCGGAGTCGCCGGCCACCATCGAGATGAGCCGGCGGGTCACCGTAGGGGAGAGCATCCCGTCGCCGGCGTGGACGAGCTCGATCGCGCGGACAATCTCCGCCGGCGGGGTGTCCTTCAGGAGGAAGCCGGCTGCTCCGGCCTGCAGCGCGCGCAGGACGAGCTCGTCCGCGTCGAACGTCGTGAGGACGACGACGGCGGGCGGGTCGGGCTGCGCGGCCAGCAGCCGAGTGGCCGCGATGCCGTCGAGCTGCGGCATGCGGATGTCCATCAGGACCACGTCGGGCCGGTGGAGGTCGACAGCCCCCAGCACCTCGCGGCCGTCGGCGGCCTCGGCGACCACGTCGAGGTTCGCGGCGCCGGCGAGCATGATCCGCAGGCCGGAGCGCACGAGCGCGTCGTCGTCGACGAGCAGGACGCGGATCATCGCGGCAGGCTCGCACGCAGGACGAACGCGCCGTCGGGGTCGACGCCGTGCTCGAGCGTGCCGCCGGCGAGCGAGACGCGCTCGGCGAGCCCGATCAGGCCGGTCCCCGCCCCGGGCAGCGGCGATCCCGAGGCGACGGCGACCGACGCGAGGCTGCGGACCTCGACCTGCAGAGCGCCGTCGGGCGCGCGGACGGTGAGCGTCACCGCCGCTCCCGGCGCGTGCTTGCGCGCGTTCGTCAGGCCCTCCTGCGCGATCCGGTACGCGGTGCGCCCGACGGCGGCGAGCGGCGCCGCGTCGCCCAGATCGATCCGGGCCGTGACCCGCATCCCGGCCGCCCGCGACTCCTCGACGAGGGCAGCGAGGTCGGCGAGCGTCGGCTGGGGCGGTTGCGTCAGGCTCTCGCCGCCGTCCTCGCGCAGGACGCCGATCACACTGCGCAGTTCCTCGAGCGCCGTCTTCGCGCTCTCGCGGATCACCCCGGCCGCCTCGGCGACCTCCTCGGACGGCGCGGCGGGGTGAAACTCGAGCGCGCCGGCGTGGACGGACAGCAGCGAGAGGCGGTGGGCGAGTACGTCGTGCATCTCCCGGGCGATCCGCCGCCGCTCGGCCGTGCGCGCATCC
Source organism: Thermoleophilaceae bacterium (assembly GCA_050693815.1). Classification (GTDB taxonomy): domain Bacteria; phylum Actinomycetota; class Thermoleophilia; order Solirubrobacterales; family Thermoleophilaceae; genus JACVRW01. Next base: position 1,653 of record JBOGXS010000037.1, read on the forward strand.
TCCGCGGCGCGATCGCCCTGCGCGCGTAGCGATCGCACGAGCTCACGTCGTGCACGTACGAAGAGCCCCCAGCCGAGAACTACGCCCGTCAGCAGCAGGCAAGCCCCCGCGTTGACCCAGTAGCTACCGCCGGCGGGGTAAAGCAGCGGGCTCCCGAACGCCCAGGCGATCAGGAGTCCGGCGATGACGGCGAGATCGCGACCACGAGCCCGGATCGCGGCGTTGAAGGCGGCCGCAAGGTTCGCGCCGGAGGCCGGGAGGATCACGAGCGAGACCGCCCCGATGCCGATCCCGACGGCGCCTGGATGGTTGCGTCGCCAGTGCAGCGAAACGAGTGTCGCGATCCCAACCGCTATGGCCACGACGCGCAGCCAAGGCGGGTGCATGTGCCAGGTGTCCGCGAGGGTGGCGGCGCTGATCGCGAAGGCAACCAGGTAGATCGTCGCGTCGACAACGCGGTCGCGGCGGGCACGCTCCCCGTCGGCGGCGTCGATCACGACGCCGGGCAGCGCGGAGTGCAACCAGCCGGACAGGCCAACGGTCGAGCCTGCTGTCGCGTGGCGTGCCATCGCTCCAAGGTCAAGGCTAAGCGAGCGCCACGGCCGTGACCCCCTACGAAAGTCGTTATGCGCCACCGCCGAGGGGCTCGGCGAGCGTAGCCCTGGGACCGTGGCTGCGAACCCGGTGAACCGCGAGTCTGCCGGCATGATCCAAACCACCGGACTCACTAAGCGACTCGGCGGGCGTACCGTCGTCTCGGAGGTCACATTCCGCTGCGAGCCGGGCACCGTCACGGGCTTTCTCGGTCCCAACGGCGCCGGCAAGACAACAACGATGCGAATGCTCGTCGGCCTCTCCGAGCCCGACAGCGGTCACGCCCAGATCCTCGGCGGGCGCTATCGCGACCTGCCGAACCCGGGCCGCCGTGTCGGCATCCTGCTCGACGCGTCGGCCCAGCACGCCGGACGCCGCGGCCGCGAGGCGCTCGCAGTCTCCGCCCACACCATGGGAGTGCCGGCGCAGCGCGTCGACGCGCTGCTGGAGCTCGTCGGCCTCGACGCGACGGCTGCCCGGCGGCGTGTGGGCAAGTACTCGCTTGGCATGCGCCAGCGCCTGGGCTTCGCCCACGCACTGCTCGGCGACCCGGAGGTCCTGATCCTCGACGAGCCCGCGAACGGCCTCGATCCGGAGGGCATGCGCTGGATGCGGGGACTGCTGCGCAACTTCGCCGACCGCGGAGGCACCGTCCTGCTCTCCTCGCACCTGCTGGCCGAGGTCGAGGCCGTCGCCGACCGGATGATGATCATCGGCGGCGGACGGATCCAGGCGCAGGGCAGCCGCGCCGAGCTGCTGACCGAGCCCAGGACCCTCGTTGAGGCAGATGACCTCGCGCGCCTCGATGCAGCGCTTCACCGTGCCGGCCTGGCGGCCCACCCGGCCGACGGCGATCGGCGGCTGGTCGACGCCGAGCCCGAGGTCGTCGCCGGCGCGGCGATGGCCGACGGCGTCGTACTGCGCCGGCTCGCCCCAGCCGAGGGCGCGGGCCTCGAGCGCCTCTTCTTGGAGCTGACCGCGTCGTCGAACACCGATTCGATCCACCCCGAACTGGCAGGAGCAACCGCATGAGCACCACCACCCTCGCCGCACCGATCCGCGTGAGCACCGCCGGCGTCCACGCGCGCCCCGGCCTCGGCCGCCTCGTCGCCGTCGAGCTGCGCAAGATCCTCGACACCCGCGCCGGCTTCTGGCTGCAGGTCGCCACCGTCGCGCTCACCGCGCTCGTGGTGATCGTCCGCCTTGCTGTCGGTGGCGCGGCGGACCACACCTTCGCGTCCGTCCTCACCGTTGGGGCCATGCCGGCGGCCGTCCTGCTGCCGGTCGCCGGGATCCTGCTCGTCACGTCGGAGTGGTCCCAGCGCACCGGGATCATCACCTTCGCGCTGGTGCCGGCGCGCTCGCGCGTCGTCGGCGCCAAGCTCGTCGCGAGCCTCGTCCTCGCCGTCGCGATGCACGCGGTCAGCGTCGGCATCGTCGCCGCCGGCATGCTCGTCGCGTCGCCGGGCCTCGACGGCACCTGGTCGCACGTCGCGACGTTGATCGCGCAGTCGGCGGTCTACCTGACGGCCGGGATGCTCGTCGGCGTCGCGTTCGGCATGGTCGTGCTCGCCTCGGCGCCCGCCATCGTCGCCCTCTTCGCCCTGCCGACCGCGTGGATGGCCGTCGTGTCGCTGTCGCTCTTCGCCGACGTCGCCCCGTGGCTCGACCCCGGTCGCGCCCTCGACCCGATGCTCCGCGAGGTCCTGAGCACCACCCAGTGGGCGCAGGCCGGCACCGCGCTCGCGCTCTGGATGCTGCTGCCGCTGCTGATCGGCACCTGGCGGATCACGCGACGCGAGCTCACCGCCTGACCGCTCGCCCCGCATGACAACCCCGCGACCTCAGTAGCTGCTCGTTCGGGCAACCACGACCGTTCCCCGCTTCCTGCAGGGAAGCGTCCATTCCCCCGCGAAGTCGACCGGCCGAGCTCGACGGATCTCGACGCGGGGCGGGGCCGAGAGCGCCTGCGCGCCGCGTTGCTTGTGCGCGAAGACGACACGTTTCCTGCGAAGTCGCGCGGCGCGGGGCCTGGTGAGCGAGGAGATCGAGCTGTAGAACAGCGCTCGTGACATCCACCAGCAGCCGGCCAGCGCTCCGCCTCGCCGCCGCTGCAGGGGTCCGACCTCGCCGCGGCGATCGACGCGTTCCTGTCGCAGCCCGACCTCGCGCCTACGACGCGCGCGAAGTACCGCCAAACGCTCGCCGTCGTCGAAAACGAGCTCGGCGACGCGCCGGTCACCGGCACCGGCCTCGCCGGCGTCGTCGAGCAGCTGGCATCACGCGTCGCCGGCGACGTGGAACCGCCACGTCGCGACCGTCAGATCGTTCGCGCACTACTGCACGCGCACCCGGATCCTCGAGATCGACGGCGACATCGATCTGCAGCGCCGCGCCGAGAAGCACGACCACACCCGCAGCATCCCGCTCCCGAGCCTCGAGCGGCTGTGGGAGCGCCGCGACATCGAACTGCACTCAAGCTACCTCGGACATCCCGACGGCGAAAGCGCCATCGCCCACCGGCTTGCTGCCCGAGATCGTCCCTGGGGAGGAGCTGCAGCCGGCCAACGCGCTGCGCTCCACCGGGCTCTCCGTGGGCGAGATCCTCGGCCCCTGCTGGCCGGGCTACTCGTGGCGGCCGCCGGCGCCGGGTGGGCGATCGCCGTCGACTCCACGACCTTTCTCGTCAGCGCCGTCTGCCTGGCGATGTTGCGGGTTCCCGGCTCCGTGGAGCGGGAGCCCAGCACGTTCCTGGACGACCTGCGCGAGGGCTGGACCGCCTTTCGGCCGCGCCGCTGGGTCTGGACGTTCGTCGTCTACTTCGCGATCGGCAACACCTTCTTGGGCGCCTGGACCGCGCTTGGGCCGGTCGTCGCCGAGGAGGAACTCGGCGGAGCCGCCGCCTGGGGAGCCGTCCTCGCGGCGTTCGGCGTCGGCGCTTTGAGCGGGAGCCTGGTGGCGACCTGGGCCAACCCATCACGCCCGCTCATGCTCGTCCTCGGATGCGAGGCGCTCTTCGCGCTGCCGCTGGCCTTCCTAGCCCTCGCCACGCCCGTGCCTCTCCTCGCGGTCGGCACCTACCTGTCGGGCGTCGGGATGATGCTGGGGATGTCGGTCTGGGAGTCCACGCTCCAGCGCCACATCCCGGACCGCTGGCTCTCGCGCGTCACCCTACGACTGGTTCGGCTTCCATCGGTCTCAGCACCGCGCTCTGGCTGGCGTTCGCCCTGTTCATCGCGTCGATCCTCGCGCTCATGACGGTCCCGGAGGTCCGGCGGCTTTCGCCCGAACCCGACACCGCGACGACCCCGTGAATGGATGCAAGACCCGACGAATGACGACCGGCGCCGATCCGCACTGCGCAGCCACGCGGACGCGCAGCTTCCGCGAGAGGCGACGGCTTCGCGTCCCCCGCGATCGCGCGCGGCCCTTCATTGCGCCCGTTGCCATCACGGTCCGACGATGTGACCGTCGGGATCGCGGGACTTGACGCTGCCGTACATATCGCAATGCGCGACAAGGAGGCGTGACGATCCGATCGCCGAGGCGGCCGCAAATGAACGAGGAGAAGAGACGCTGCAACCCACACCTCGCTACCGCACTCACGTAGAGAGCGACAGCGGCCACACCAGTGCTTAACTGCTTCAGCGGAGGGGGAGGGATTCGAACCCTCGGGCCGCCTTGCGACGGCCAGCGATTTTCGAGACCGCCCCGTTCAACCGCTCCGGCACCCCTCCGGGACGGACAATCCTAGTGGCCACCCTTGGTAGCACCGGCCCGCTGTGGGGCCGCCAAGCGGGTCAGGACCGACAGCGCGAACCACTGATATGGAGCGAAACGTCAAGGGGCTCGGTTGGGTTGATGGGATCTCCTCTCGGCCTCGAGCAACGGACGGCCCTGGGCAGCGACGGTGGGTCAGACTGATATTCGCCGGTCGGAACGGCATGACTGGGAACCGTCGGGAGCTGCCTCCCTCTAGCGTCGCGGGTCGCCGGCCGCGGGCACGGCTGGTGCCGCATAGTGGTTTCGAGGGTTCTCCTTGTGGTCGGGCTCATCCGCTGCTCGAGACCGAGAGGGTCTTGTTCTCTCGCTCAGCCTCCTTTCCTGAGCGGCTGGTCGGTGGCGATCGCCCAGACGAACCCGGCGAGCTCGCGGGCGCACGCGACGACGATCTTCTGGCTGGGCTTGCCGCGCCCGGCCATCCGGTGGTAGCGGCGGTGCAGGCGCTGCTGGGCCGTCCAGGCGCGCGCGAGCACGGCGGGGTCTTGGCCTGCCTGGCGTCGGGCGAGCTCATAGCCAACCTTCGGCCGGCGCCGCGAGTGCCAGGCGGCTCGACCAGCAGCCGCCGGGCGTGGGCGTTGCCGGCCTTGGTGATCGACCCCTGGCGGCGCTTGTCCCCGGAGCTGCGCTCGGACGGGACGAGCCCGACGAAGCTCATGAACGCCTCCGCCGACTCGAACCGCTCGAAGTCACCGATCTCCGCGGCGAGCGCGACCGCGGTCAGCGTGTCGATCCCGCGCACGCAGCGCAACCGTGCGACGAGCGCGGCCCACTCGCCTCGCTCCGCGACGTCGGCGAGGTCGCGGTCGAGCGCCTCGACGCGGCGGTCGACGAGGTCGAGCGTCTGGCGGTAGGTGTCGAACGCGAGCTGCTGGGCGGGCTGGTCGAAGTTCTGCTCACCCAGCCACTTGCGGCGCCCGGCCCCCCAACAGCGAAACGGCATCCGCCGCCCGTGGCGC
>JBOGXS010000038.1:0-3366 GCA_050693815.1 Thermoleophilaceae bacterium
GCGCGAGGCCTACGTCTCACGCGCCGGCCAGTACCTGCAGACCGAGCTCGGCGCCGTGGGCATCGAGGCCCAGATAGCCGGCCGAGCGAAGCACTTCTACTCCATCTACTCGAAGATGACCAAGAAGGGCCGCGAGTTCAACGAGATCTACGACCTCACGGCCATGCGGGTCGTCGTCGACTCGGTGAAGGACTGCTATGGCGCCGTGGGCGTTGTCCATTCGCTCTGGAAGCCGCTCCCCGGGCGCTTCAAGGACTGGGTCGCGATGCCCAAGTTCAACATGTACCAGGCGCTCCACACCACCGTCATAGGTCCCGAGGGCCGCCCGCTCGAGATCCAGATCCGCACCGTGGAGATGCACCGCACGGCCGAGTTCGGCGTGGCAGCGCACTGGACCTACAAGGAGGACGGCGGCAAGCCGGTGGAGCAGAAGGTGGAGTGGCTGCGCCACCTGATCGACTGGCAGCAGGAGACCAGCGACCCGCAGGAGTTCGCCGCCACGCTGAAGGCGGACCTGTTCGAGGACGAGGTGTTCGTGTTCACGCCCAAGGGCGAGGTGAAGTCGCTCGCCGCCGGGGCCACGCCACTCGACTTCGCCTACTCGATCCACACCGACGTGGGCCACCGCTGCGTGGGGGCCAAGGTCAACGGGAAGATCGTGCCGCTCCACTACGAGCTCGAGTCAGGGGACATCTGCGAGGTGCTCACCTCGAAGAAGGAGCGCGGCCCGTCGCGCGACTGGCTGGCGCTCGCCAAGACCACCCGGGCCCAGTCGAAGATCCGCGCCTGGTTCAAGCGCGAGCGGCGCGAGGACTCCGAGCGCACCGGCCGCGAGCTCCTGCACGAGAACATGAAGCGCGCCGGCCTGCCGCCCCAGAAGATGCACGGCTCGCCGCTCTTGGCCGACGTGATCCGCGAGATGGGCTTCAAGAAGGGCGAGGAGTTCTACATCGCCCTCGGCCAGGCCAAGATCTCGCCGAAGACTGTGACCGGCAAGCTGATGGCGCGGCTGAAGGGGGGCGAGGCGGCCGTGGCGCCCGCCTCCGCCGCGACGGAGCTGCTCGAGCGTCGCGAGACGCCGAAGAAGACGGCCGCCTCCTCGACCTACGGCATCAGGGTGCAGGGCGTCGACGACGTGATGCTGCGCCTGGCCAAGTGCTGCCGCCCTGTGCCGGGCGACCCGATCGTGGGCTACATATCGCTGGGCAAGGGCATCACCATCCACCACTCCGGCTGCCCCAACGCCCAGGCCCTGATGCGCAACCCGGAGCGCTTCACGGACGTGGAGTGGGAGGGCGACACCTCGGCCCCCTTCCGGGTGGAGCTGCAGGTGGACGGCTGGGATCGCCACCGCCTGCTGGAGGACCTGTCGCGCACCTTCGCCGAGACCGGCATCAACATCCTCGAGGCGCGCTGCACGGTGGTGCACCCGATGGTGAAGAACCGCTTCGTCGTCGAGGTGGGGGACACGCAGGCGCTGAAGACCTGCATCGCGCGGCTGCGGAACATCGAGTCGGTGTTCGACGCGTACCGGGTCACGCCGACGGTGTGACCTCCAGCCGGCGCTGCGGCTGCCCGGTCACGGCGGCGATGCGCTCGTAGTCCTCGTCGTGGTGGAGCACGGGAACGCCGGCGCCCTCGGCCGCTGCGGCGATCAGGAGGTCGGGGTGCTTCACCGAGCGCTGGTGCGCGCCGCCTGCGGCAGCCAGCTCGGAGTAGACGTCGATCGCGCGGCGCCACTCGCGGGGGCCGATCGGGCAGTCGTGCAGCGCGGCGAGGTCGTCGCGCAGCGCGGCGAACTCGTCCCGGTTGCGAGCGCTGTAGAGCAGCTCCAGGCGGACCATGTCGCAGGTCGCGATCAGCCCACCTTCAACGAGGCCGTCGAATCCTCCGCGCAGCGCACGATTATCCGGACGTCTCGACCAGACCCAGGCGCTGGTGTCGGCGAGCTCCACTAGCCACCCCCGCGACCCCGCCGGAGCTCGCCGAGCGCCTCGGGCGTGAGGTCCGCCAAATCACGGGCGGCAAGGCGGCGGCGCCGCGCCCAACGGACAACCTCGGCCATCGCGGCGTGGACCGTCTCCGTGGCTCCTCGAGTCCCGAGTACTTCCGCCGCCTGCTCCACAAGGTGTCTATCGAGATTCATATTCGTGCGCTTGCGCATGATCTCACCGTACACCTTTGCGAGGGCGAATGGTACACATATAGTCACTACAGTGTCAGTAGTGTGTTACATTAGTTACGATGCCGCGCAAGTCCGACCCGTTCAGCATCCGCCTGTCGCCGGGCACCGACGAGCTCATCTCGCGCGAGGCTCGCCGCACGCGTCGCAGCAAGGGGGCGGTCGTCGAAGCGCTCGCCGAAGAGGCCCTGCGGACGCGCAGGTTCCCCGGCATCGCGTTCCGAGGATCGGACTGGGACCGGCGCCCGTGGGTGATGGGGACCGCGATGGACGTGTGGGAGATCGTGTGGGCGTCGCGCAGCTTCTCCTCCCCGGGCGAGATGGCCGGCCACTACGAGATCGGCGAGGCGCAGGTCCGCCTCGCGTTGGCCTACTACAGGGAGTACCCGGACGCGATCGACGAGCGAATCCGCGACTCCGAGCGGTCGCTCGAGGAGCTCCAGCGCGAGCATCCCTCGATCGACACCATCGCGGTCGACGCCCACTAGGCCGGGCGCCACGCCGCGGCGCACCCCGGAGCGGCCGTGAGGCTCTTCCTCGACACGCAGATCTCAGCGCGCGCTGTCGGCCGGGCGCTACGAGAGCGGGGCCACGATGTGCGGTCGGCGGACGAGGAGCGCCAGCTGGATGGCTGGGACGACGAGCGGCTGCTCGAGCTGGCCACCGCGGAGGGGCGCATCCTGATCACCTTCAACGTGACCGACTTCCCGCGAATCACCGGCGAGTGGGCGGGCGCCGGGCGCCATCGCGCAGGATGCCTCGTCATCGTAGGCATCGACCACGCCGAGTTCGGGCTGACCCTCCGGGTGATCGACGCGGCCTTGGCGACGCGCGCCGAGCAGAGGAGCTGGCGCGACTACGTGGCCTGGGGCACGCGCTCGGGCCCGTAGGCAGAGCTGGAGCCGACCTGGACCGAACCGGGGTGGGGCGCGTTATGCAGTCAGATCGACCCATAACGCGCCCCACCCGGAAAGCCCAATCAGACGCGAGAGGGAGACGGTCCTAGCTCCCCGGCGACCTCTCGATCAGCGACCAGTGAAACGGCTGGCGCACGAGCCGCACGCCCGCGGCGGCCTGGTCGCGAAAGGCCTTGTCGCGCCACTCGTCGGTGCCGGAGAACGCGTCCTCGCTCGTCACCCCGAGGAAGTCGGCGGGCAGCCTCGGGCGCTTGGCCGCCTCCGCGG
>JBOGXS010000039.1:0-9018 GCA_050693815.1 Thermoleophilaceae bacterium
GCTCGAGGGCAGTGCTTCGCCGCGCGTCCTTTACAGCTTCTTCACAGCCGCTAAACGGCCACGTAACGGATGTCTTACGGGCGGCTGGCAAGGTCGGCCGCCCATGGAAACGGCAACGTACGGACGGGTGCTGCGGGCGGGCGAGATCGAGGTCCGGCCTGACGAGTACGTGGTGCTGGTCGCCGGCCGGCCGCTCCTGCTGACGGCCCGTGAGCTGGAGCTGCTCACGGCGCTCGTAGAGCGCCGTGACCGCATCGTCGGACGCGAGGAGCTCTACCGGGTCGTGTGGGGCGACGCCTACCGGAAGGCCGACCGCTCGGTCGACGTCTACATCGGGAAGCTGCGCCAGAAGCTGCACCGGGCCCTGCCGGGCCGGCGCCTCATCCACACGCACTTCGGCTTCGGCTACCGGTTCTCCGCCGAGCCGTAGTCGCCGAGAGAGCGGATTCTCCTCCCGCTTCACACCTTTTTTACAACGACGCGACAGCTCGATAACAGACTCGGCCCCCGCCGATGCCAGCGTGCGCCTCGTCATGGAACCTACCAAGGAGAACCGCGTGACGAAGCGCACCCTGTTCGCCCTCATCGGAGCGCTGGCCCTCGCGCTGAGCGTCGCCGCCTGCGGTGAGGACGAGGTCGAGAACGGCACCGGAGGCGGAGGGGGCGGCGGAGGCTCCGAGCTGAGCGGCAACATCCGCATCGACGGCTCGAGCACGGTCGCGCCGCTCAGCGAGCCGGCGGGCGAGCAGTTCAACGGCGAGCACCCCGACGTCCGCGTGACCGTGGGCACCTCGGGCACGGGCGGCGGCTTCGAGAAGTTCTGCGCCGGCGAGACCGACATCTCGGACGCCTCCCGGCAGATCGAGCCCGACGAGGAGAAGCTCTGCGAGCGCAACGGCGTCGAGTGGACGGAGATCACCGTCGCCAACGACGCGCTGTCGGTGGTGGTGAATCCCGAGAACCCGGTCACGTGCATGACGGTCGAGCAGCTGAGCGCGATCTGGGAGCCGAACAGCGAGCTTTCGGGCTGGTCGGATGTCCCGAACCTGCAGGAAGACTTCGACGCGGAGCTCGACCTGTACGGCCCGGGCACCGACTCCGGCACGTTCGACTACTTCACCGAGGCGATCAACGGTGAGGAGGGGGCCTCGCGGACGGACTACAACAACGTCGGCGAGGACGACAACGCCACCGTCACCGGCGTGACCGGCTCCGAGGGCGGCATGGGCTACTTCGGCTACTCCTTCTTCCAGGAGAACCAGGACACCCTGAAGGCGCTCGAGATCGACGGAGGCGACGGCTGCGTCGCCCCCACCCCGGAGACCGCGCAGGACGGGAGCTACAAGCCGCTCGGGCGCCAGCTCTACATCTACCCCTCGGCCGAGGCGCTAGGGAAGCCGGCGGTACGGGAGTTCGTCACGTTCTACATCGAGAACTCCGACGCGCTCGCCGAGCAGGCGGGCTTCATCCCGCTCACCGAGGAGCAGAAGCAGCAGTCGCTCGACAAGGTCCAGGAGCTGGCCGGGACGTAAGAGATGGCAGCCCCGGAGACAGCGGCCTCCAGCCCCCCGGCTTCCCTCCCGCCGGGGGCGCTGGAGGCCGTGCCGCGTCATGGCGAGAAGGCGATCTACGCTCTCCTGGTCATGTGCGCGGTGGTGTCGGTGGTCACGACCACGGCCATCGTCTTCTCCCTGCTGAGCCCCACGCTCTCCTTCTTCGGCGACGTGCCGATCGGGGACTTCCTGTTCGGCACCGAGTGGTCGCCGCAGTTCGGCGACCAGGCCGAGTTCGGCGTGCTCCCGATCGTCGTCGGCACCCTCAACGTGACGCTCTGGGCCCTGCTCGTGGCGGTCCCCTGCGGGCTCGGCGCCGCGATCTACCTGAGCGAGTACGCCAGCCGCCGCGTGCGCAAGGTGCTGAAGCCGACGCTCGAGGTGCTCGCCGGCATCCCGACCGTGGCCTTCGGCTTCTTCGCGCTGTTCTTCATCACCCCGCTGCTGCAGGACGTCTGGCCGGGCTTCCTCGGAGAGGAGCCCGGCATATTCAACGCCGGCGCGGCGGGCGTCGCGATCGGCGTCCTGATCATCCCGATCATCGCCTCGATCTCAGAGGACGCCATGTCAGCGGTGCCGGGGGGCCTCCGCGAGGGCGCCTATGCCCTCGGCGCCACGCGCATGCGGGTGGCGCTGCGCGTGGTCGTCCCCGCGGCGCTGTCGGGCATCGTCGCGTCCATCGTGCTCGCCGTGTCGCGGGCCATCGGCGAGACCATGGTCGTGCTGATCGCCGCCGGCAGCACGGCGCAGCTGACGATGAGCCCGGTGGAGTCGATCCAGGCCATGACCGCGTACATCGGGGTCACGGCCACGGGCGACATCGCCACCGGGACGATCGAGTACGAGACGATCTTCGCCGTCGGCACGCTGCTGTTCCTGATGACGCTGGTCATGAACATGGTCAGCATCCGGCTCGTGCGCAGGTACCGCGAGGTGTACGAGTGAGCACGGAGCAGTACCGGACCGAGCGCACCCGCCTGGCGGTGGCCGGCGCCCGGGCCAGGACCCGGATGGCGCTCGACCGCCAGCCCACCGGCGACGTCCGCAAGGGGGCCGTCTTCAAGGGCGTCCTGCTGCTCGCCGTGGGCATCGCGCTCGCGATGCTCGCCGCGCTCATCGCCGACGCGGTGATCGACGGCAAGGACCGGCTCGGTCTCGACCTGCTCTTCGAGAAGGGCTCGGGCGATCCCGAGGAGGCCGGGCTCCAGCAGGCGCTGCTCGGCACGATCTACCTGATCGGCGGGGTCTTGGCCACCGTCGTGCCGCTCGGGGTGGGCGCCGCCATCTACCTGGAGGAGTACGCCGACGACACCAAGTGGTGGAACCGCCTGATCGAGGTCAACCTCCAGAACCTCGCCGCGGTGCCCTCGATCGTCTACGGCATCCTCGGGCTCGCGTTCATCGTGCGCGGGCCGCTCGACCTCGGGTTCGTGGTGGCGGCGGGCTCGCTGACGCTCGCGCTCCTGGTCCTGCCCACCGTGATCCTGGCCGGGCGCGAGGCCATCCGCGCCGTGCCGTCCTCCATCCGCGAGGGCTCGCTCGCCCTCGGCGCCACGAAGTGGCAGACGATCCGGCACCAGGTCCTGCCCGCCTCCATCCCCGGCGTCGTGACCGGCGTGATCCTGGCCGTCTCGCGTGCGATCGGCGAGACGGCCCCCCTGCTGCTGGTCGGGGCCGCCACCTTCGTCACCTTCAATCCGTCGTTCTTCGAGGGCGGCTACACCGCCCTCCCGGTCCAGATCTTCCAGTGGGTCACCCGCCCCCAGGACGAGTTCCGCGTGCTGGCGGCCGCGGGCATCGTCGTCCTGCTGATCGTGCTGCTGGCGATGAACTCCTTCGCGATCTGGCTTCGCAATCGATACGAGCAACAGTGGTAGGAGAGTGGACGTGGCTGAGCAGACACAAGTGGCTCCGGAGCTGACCGTACGCCGGCACGAGGTCGACGACGAGCACCCCCGCTCGCGCGAGTCCGTCTTCGAGCTCGATGACGTGGGCGTCGCATATGGCGGCGTCCCCGCCGTGCGCGACGTCTCCTTCGACATCTTCCGCAACGAGATCACCGCGCTGATCGGGCCATCGGGCTGCGGCAAGTCGACCCTGATCCGCTGCCTGAACCGCATGAACGACCTGATCCCGTCCGCCGCGGTCGAGGGGTCGATCGTCTACCACGGCGAGGACCTCTATGGACCCAAGGTCGACCCCGTCCAGGTGCGCAAGCTGATCGGCATGGTGTTCCAGCGGCCGAACCCGTTCCCCAAGTCGGTCTACGACAACATCGCGTTCGGCCCGCGCATGCTCGGACGCAAGGCGGACATGGACGAGACCGTCGAGCGGGCCCTGCGCCGCGCCGCGCTCTGGGACGAGGTCAAGGACCGCCTGAAGGACAACGCCTTCGGCATGTCGGGCGGCCAGCAGCAGCGGCTCTGCATCGCCCGCTGCCTCGCCATCGAGCCCGACGTGATCCTGATGGACGAGCCCTGTTCCGCGCTCGACCCGATCTCCACGGGCAAGATCGAGGACCTGATGCTCGAGCTCAAGCGCGACTACTCGATCGTCATCGTCACCCACAACATGCAGCAGGCGGCGCGCGTGTCGGACATGACCGCCTTCTTCACGGTCGAGCTGGACGAGGGCGAGAAGCACCGCACGGGCCGTGTGGTCGAATACGACGACACGGAGAAGCTGTTCACCAACCCATCCGACTCGCGCACGGAGGCCTACGTGACGGGGAAGGTCGGGTGACCCGGACCCACTTCCAGGAGGAGCTGGCCAAGCTCGAGGAGCAGGCCCTCGGCGGCCTCGACATGGTGGCCTTGGCGCTCGACCGCGCGCTCGAGACCGTGCAGCACCAGGACGTGGAGCTGGCCTCCATGGTGATCGCCGACGACGACCGCATCGACGGCCGCTACCTCGAGGTGCAGCAGGGCATCCTGTCCCTGCTCGCCCTGCAGGCGCCGGTGGCCGGGGACCTGCGCATCGTGGCGGCCCTGCTCCACGCGATGAAGAACATCGAGCGGATGGGGGACCAGTGCGTGAACATCGCCAAGCTCGTGCCGCTGGCGGGCCACGAGCCGCCGGCGGACCAGGCCATCCTCGATGACATCCAGCGCATGGGCGAGCAGGCGCGCCGGCAGGTCGTGCAGTGCGGGCAGGCCTTCGAGCGGCGCGACGTCGAGCTGGCACAGGACCTGGTGCGCCAGGACGACGAGATCGACCGGCTCAACCGCGCCGTCTTCCGCCAGGCGCTCGAGATCGGCGACGAGGCCGACCGGCGCGAGTGGGCCATGCACATGATGCTGATCGCGCGCTGCGTCGAGCGGATCGGCGACAATGCAGTGGACATCGGCGAGCAGACCGCCTTCGTCGTCACCGGTCTGTTCCGGGAGTTCGAGGACGCCTCGCACCCTTCGCCGTAGCCGCAAGCACCCGGCGTGGCCGGGTGCGCGCGGAGGACATCCTTGATCTGCGCGTGCATCGACATCGGCAGCAACACCACCCGGCTGCTGGTGGCGGACGCGGCTGGGGGGCGGCTGCGCGAGCTCGTGACGCAGCGAGCCTTCACGCGCATCGGCCGGAGCATCGACGCCGAGGGCGCCATCCCGGCGGAGAAGATCGCCGAGACGGCCGAGGTGGTCTCGACCCAGGCCAAGGTGGCGCGCGAGGTCGGCGCCGAGCAGATCGTGACCGTCGCCACCGCCGCGATCCGGACCGCGCGCAACCGCGACGAGCTGCTGGGCGCCCTGGCCGCGCTGGCAAACGGGGGCATGAGCCTCGAGCTGCTGACCGGCGAGGAGGAGGCGCGGCTGGCGTTCGTGGGCGCCACGCGCACACTGCTGCGGCCGGCCGAGGGCACGATCGCCGTGGTCGACGTGGGCGGCGGCTCCAGCGAGATCGCCGTCGGCGAGCCGGACGGGGAGATGGCCTGGTCGGCCTCGTTCCGGATCGGATCGGGCTTCCTGGCCGACGCCTACCTGCGCGGCGACCCGCCCTCGGTGGACGAGCTCGAGAAGGTGCGCCGCCACGTGGCGGGCGCCCTCGAGGGCCTTCGGCCGCCGCCCGCCCGCAGCGCGGTTGCCGTGGGCGGCACGGCCACCTCCCTTCGCCGGCTGCTCGGCGCCGAGCTCTCCCACGAGACGCTCGAGCGCGGCATCCGCGTGCTCTGCTCCACGCCGATCGCCGAGGTGGCCGCCCGCTTCGAGCTCGACGCGGAGCGCGTGCGGCTCCTGCCCGCCGGCATCCTCGTGCTCGAGTCGACGTCGGGGGTGCTCGGGCTGCCGCTGCGGATCGCCCGCGGCGGCCTGCGGGAGGGCGTGCTGCTCGAGCTGGCGGAGGGGCGGCGGCTTGCCTAGGCCGGATGCGCGCGGATCGCTATCCGCCGGCGATCTTGTCGAGCTCGTCCGGCCGGAGGAGCACCTTGAGCTCGCCCTTCTCGAGCGCGGCGAGCCCGCCCTTCTTCATTCGCACCTGCGCCCCCGTCAGGGTGTGGACGGCCATCGAGAAGTCGGGATCGTGCCCGACCAGCAGCACGTGGTCGCCGAGGCCGGCGGCGAGCGCCTCGGGGTCGAAGGGCCCGCCGGCCAGCTTCTGCTCCATCCGCGGCTCGACCCCGTCGAGCTGGTCGCACGCGATGCGGGCGGTGTCCGCCGCCCGCACCTTGGGGCTCGTGAGGCAGGCCTCGATCCCGATCCCGAGCGCCCTGAGCGCCGCGCCCGCCACCCTGGCCTGCTCGCGACCCTCCTCGGTGAGGGGACGCTCGGTGTCCGGAGAGCCACGCTCCGCGTCCCCGTGTCGCAGCAGCCAGATCACGATCATCGGGCACGATAGACGCTGATGGAGGCCCCAACCGCGCCGCCCGAGACGCCGCCGCTCGACTCGCCCGAGCTGTACTTGAACCGCGAGCTGTCGTGGCTCCAGTTCAACGAGCGCGTGCTCGAGCTGGCCGAGGACGAGGCGATCCCGCTGCTCGAGCGGCTCAAGTTCCTAGCCATCTACGCCAACAACCTGGACGAGTTCTTCATGGTGCGCGTGGCCGGGCTCCACGACGTGGTCGATGCCGGCATCGACGCGCGCGGTCCGGACGGGCTGTCGCCGAGCCAGACGATCGAGCGCATCGTCGATCGCACCAAGGAGCTGGGGCGCCGTCACTCGCGCGTCTGGCTCGGGCAGGTTCAGCCGCGGCTGGCCGAGCACGGCATCCGGGTGATCGACGCCGACGGCTGCGGACGCGAGGAGCTCGAGGAGGTCGACCGCCAGTTCGCCGAGCAGATCTTCCCCGTGCTCACGCCGCTGGCCGTCGGCCCGGGCCGCCCCTTCCCGTACATCTCGAACCTGGCGCTGTCGCTGGCCGTGTGGCTGCGCGACCCGGTGTCGGGCGTAGAGACCTTCGCCCGGGTGAAGGTGCCGAGGGAGGTCCTGCCGAGGTTCGTCCCGATCGGCGACGAGGTGCTCGTGTCGCTCGAGACGATGATCGCGCGCAACCTCGACCAGCTCTTCCCGGGCATGGAGGTGCTGCGGCACGACTTCTTCCGGGTCACCCGCGACGCCGACTTCACGGTCTCCGACGAGGCCGACGACCTGCTGCGGGCCGTCGAGGACGAGCTGCGCCGGCGCCGCTTCGGCGAGGTGGTGCGGCTCGAGGTCTCCTCGTCGATGGACCCGGACATGCGCGCCTACCTGGTGGAGCAGCTCGCGATCGACGAGTCGCAGGTGATCGACGCGGACGGCCTGCTCGACCTCGACGACCTCTGGGCGCTCTACGAGCTCGAAGGCCACCGCGAGCTGCGCGACCCGCCCTGGACGCCGGTGACCGACCCAGCCCTGGTGGACCCGGACGACCGCAAGGCCGACGTGCTCGCCCAGATGCGCGGCGGCGACCTGCTCGTGCACCACCCCTACGACTCGTTCGCGACGAGCGTGGAGCGCTTCGTGCAGCAGGCCGTGGCCGACCCCGACGTGCTCGCGATCAAGATGACCGTGTACCGCACGTCCGACGACTCGGAGCTGGTGCCCTCCCTGATCGAGGCCGCCGAGCGCGGCAAGCAGGCCGTCTGCCTGGTCGAGCTGAAGGCCCGCTTCGACGAGCGGCGCAACATCGGCTGGGCGCGAGCGCTGGAGGAGGCCGGCGCCCACGTGGTGCACGGGCTGCCGGGTCTCAAGACGCACGCCAAGGCCCTGCTCGTGGTGCGCCGTGAGGGCGCGGGCGTGCGCCACTACGTGCATATCGGGACCGGCAACTACCACGCCAAGACCGCCCGCCTGTACGAGGACTTCGGCCTGTTCACGACCGACCGTCAGATCGCCTCCGACGTCGCCGAGCTGTTCAACGCGCTCACGGGGGCGGCGCGCTCGCCGACCTACCGCAAGGCGATCACCGCGCCCGACGACATGCGCGACTGGTTCCTCGACCAGATCCGGCGGACGATCGCGGCGCACGAGGCGGGCGAGGACGCGCGCATCGCGCTCAAGCTCAACGCGCTGGTGGACGCCCGCTGCATCCGCGCGCTGTACGAGGCCTCGGGGGCGGGCGTGCCGGTGGACCTCAGCGTGCGCGGGATCTGCTGCCTGCGCCCGGGCCTGCCGGGCGTGTCCGAGAACATCCGGGTAATCTCGGTGGTCGGGCGCTTCCTCGAGCACTCGCGCCTGTACGGCTTCAGGCGCGGCGACGAGCGGCGCTACTGGATGGGCTCGGCCGACCTTATGCCGCGCAACCTCGACACGCGCGTGGAGCTGCTGGCGCCGATCGAGGACCCGGCGCTGTGCCGGGAGGTCGAGGACACGCTCGAGCGCTCCCTGGCCGACGACAGCTTCGCCTGGCACCTGCGCCCGAACGACGCCTGGGAGCGCCGCCGCGGCGGCGAGCGCAGCGCGCAGCGGGAGCTGATGGAGCGGGCGTCAGCCCGGGCGGCCGCGGAGTAATCCATCCGCGCGCACTCGGCCGAGCCGAGTGCTTGCGGCCAGGCCCCGGACGGTCAGGGCCGGAGCCCGAACTCCTCCTTCAGCGCCAGCACCCGCGCCGCCGAGCGCCGGATTCGCTTCCGGAAGGCCGGCGAGCGGCGCGCCCGGCGCAGCAGCCAGGGGTGGATCAGGCCCCAGCTGGCGCTGCCGGTGCAGAGGACCAGGTCGGCGCCGGCGCGGATCGAGCGCTCCGCGGCGCGGGCCACGCCGGAGCGGTCGAGCACGGCCTGGGCCTCCATGCTGTCCGTGACGATCGCGCCCTCGTAGCCGAGCCGCCCGCGCAGCAGGCGCGTGACGATGCGCGGCGACTGGGAGGCGATGCGCTCGCCGTCGAGGGCGGGGTAGAGCGCGTGGGAGAGCATGATCAGCGGCGCCCGCGCCTCCACGGCGGCGCGGAACGGCACCAGATCGGGGCGCAGCGACCCGGTGACGGTGACCGAGGCGTCGTCGGTGTTCGCCTGCGCGCGGCCGAGGCCTGGGAAGTGCTTGGCCGTGGCGGCCACGCGCGCGG
>JBOGXS010000040.1:0-11577 GCA_050693815.1 Thermoleophilaceae bacterium
TCTGGCCGACCTGTGCGTTGCACTCTGTGAAGAACGCATCGCAGCGATACGCCGACGTGACCCTGAAGTCAGCGGAATTGGGGGTCGTCTCGACCCAGTCGACCTGCAGGCCGCGATTATGGCTCGCCATCGCGCTGCCCGCGAGCGGACCGACGGCCGCTATGCAGGCGAGCGCGATCGTCATGCACGCGTCGCGAAGATGGCGTTGCTGCTTCATTGGATCCTCCGTTGCTCCCGTTCCTGGATGGAATCCCTTCCGGAGGAACAACGCACGGAAGTGGTCCGGGCGTTCACCCGTATCACTGCCCGGAATCCCGGTTCATCGTGGGGCCCGAGCCAGGTAGCGCTTGCCGGCGCGGACGGTGATGTTGCGCTTTCTGCGGAAGTCGCGTACGACGACGCGGCCGCGGCGTACCTTGGTGAGGGTGCCGTCGCAGCGGTCGATGGTGGTCCAGACCGTGCCGCGCACCGTCGCCGAGCTGTAGCGGCCCCGCGTCCGGAAGCGGCCGCGGGCTCTCGAGCGGATGCGGCGGATGCGGCGGCGGCTGCCCCGACGCCGCCGGCTGCTCTCCACGTTGGACCGGTTGCCGCGCCGGCCGCGTCCGATGCGGCGGCAGCGGCGGAAGCTGGCGCCCTTGAGGCGCAGCTCGGTGAGCCCCTTCAGACGGCGCTTGCGCGACTGGCGGATCTGGAAGATCGCGCCGACGAAGTTGCCGCTCTGGCGCCGGCCGGCGCGGTTTCGGGCGCTCTGCAGCCGGATCGTGCCGCGACGGGTGTCGAGGAAAGAGCCGACCGGGATCTGGCGCGCCTCCGAGAGCGGCACGTAGTCGATCCCCTTCTGGCTTGCCCGCGCCCCCGCGGTGCGCGCTGAGCCGGCTCCGTTCCGGATGCCGACCAGCACCCTGCCGCGCACCTCCTGCACGTTGACGGTCTCGCCCCGCTCGGGGTCGGGCAGATCGCGAAGCGTGAACTCCTCAACCTCGAAGTTGTAGACCGTCGGCGTCGGGTCGACGTTACCCGCCGCGTCGATCGCCCGCACCGCGAAGCTGTGCGACCCCGGGCCCAGCTCCGACGTGGTGAACGGCGACGCACACGCGGAGAAGGGCCCTCCGTCGATGCTGCACTGGAAGGTCGAGCCCGCCTCGGTCGAGGTGAACGTGAACGTCGGGGTGTGATCGTCGCTGGAAGCCGGCGGCCCCGAGGTGATCGGCGTATCGGGCGGCGTGGTGTCAGGTGGGGGCGGCGGCTGCTGCGTCGGCGCTGTGACCGTGGTCGTCAGCGACCTCGTGGCCGCGCCGGAAGGCCCTCCGAACACGAAGGCTTCCCAACTAAGGCCCGCGCCGTTGTCCTGGAGCAGGTCGCACTCGCAGATGTCGGGGAAGGGCGAGCCGTTGACCGCGTCCCACACCTCGTCGAAGTGAGCCTCGTAGTAGTTGCTCCCTCGATTGAGGGGGGTGAAGCCGAGCAGGCGCGCCGGGGGCGAGTTGTTGGGGTTCGCCGCGCAGAAGATCCCGCCGGTCGAGGGGTTGAAGAAGCCGTGCCCGGAGTCGCTGTCTCCGAGGAGGCAGTCGGCGGCGTGGTAGATCACGACGCTCTGGGAGCTCTCGACTGAAGAAACCTCGATTTCGGTTTGGTAGGAATCCTCGCCGACGACGTAGGAGTCGGTCTGGGTAACTTGCAGTCCAGTGCTTCCGGCGTCGACAACCGTGGTTACCGTGAAGGGATCGGCGCTCGACCCGGATCCAGACACCGGTGACTGGGTCACTGGCGTGAACGGGGTCACTGAGGGAGGACCTACGTTTGGCCCATAGACCTGCGGAGGAATCTGCTCGATCGGATCACCGGGCAGTGCAAGGAACGTCCCGCACGAGCCCGGGTCTGTCCCGCCGAAGAACGAGGGCGCAGAGTCTGCGGCGTGCTGGACCTGGCAGGCGAGATCGTCGTTGAGGTAGATGTTGGTCAGCGGTCCCGACGAGGTGATCACCTGCTGGGCCGCGAGCGCTCCCGGCGCGCTCGCCAGGAACGCCAACAGCGAGACGACCGGTGCCAGCCGGGCGAGCGGAGTCCTCGTGCGAGAGCGGCGGAAGCGGGCCATGCGCCTTCCGCCTACTCTCTACCCGACTGCGGCGCTTGTCAACTGTTGGGGTACATGTCGGTCCGGCCCTTGCGGTGAACGCGCTGCGCGGATAGGAATTGCCTCATGACCACGACCGCGGCGTCCCAACTCGACGAGCTCTGCATCAACGCGATCCGCACGCTGTCGATGGACGCGGTCGAGAAGGCGAAGTCCGGCCACCCCGGTGCGCCGATGGCCCTCGCCCCGCTGGCCTACCTCCTCTACACGCGGGTGATGAAGCACAACCCCGCCAACGCCGACTGGTTCGATCGCGACCGCTTCGTGCTCTCGGCCGGCCACGCCTCGATGCTCCTGTACTCGAGCCTGTACCTCTCGGGCTACGGCCTCACCCTCGACGACATGAAGAGGTTTCGCCAGCTCGGCAGCCCGCTCGCCGGCCATCCCGAGCGCGGCGACGCCGCCGGGATCGAGGCCACCACCGGGCCGCTCGGCCAGGGGATCTCGATGGCCGTGGGACTCGCGCTCGCCGAACGCATGCTCGCCGCCCGCTTCAACCGCCCGGGCCACGAGCTGATCGACCACCGCACCTTCACGATCGCCAGCGACGGCGACCTCCAGGAGGGCGTGGCCTCCGAGGCCTGCTCGCTGGCCGGGCACCTCGGCCTCGGCAAGCTGACCGCTTTCTACGACGACAACCACATCCAGCTCGGCGGCGAGACCTCGATCGCGTTCTCGGAGGACGTGCCCGGGCGCTTCGAGGCCTACGGCTGGCACGTGCAGGACCTCGGCGAGGACATCGGGCTCGAGCGCATGGAGGAGGCGATCGCGACCGCCGACGAGACCGCAGACCGGCCCTCCCTGATCGTCCTGCGCACCCACATCGGCTACGGCTCGCCCAACAAGCAGGACTCGGAGAAGGCGCACGGCTCGCCGCTCGGCGAGGACGAGGTGCGCCTGACCAAGGAGGCCTACGGCTGGGACCCCGACGCCCAGTTCCACGTGCCCGACGACGTGCTCGAGCACTTCCGCAGGAGCGCCGGCGAGCGCGGCGCGGAGGCGGAAAAGCAATGGAACGCGCAGGCCGAGGCCTACGCCGCCGAGCACGGCGACCTGTGGGAGGAGCTCCGGCTCATCATGGAGCGCCGCCTGCCCGACGGCTGGGATGCCGACGTGCCGCGGTTCCGGCCGGAGGACGGGAGGGTGGCCACGCGCAAGGCCTCCCAGCAGGTGATCCAGTGGGCCGCGGCCCGGGTCCCGCACCTGGTGAGCGGCTCGGCCGACCTCGAGCCCTCCACGCTCACGCTGATCGACGGCGGCGGCTCGGTCAAGAGGGGCGACTACGCAGGCCGCAACGTCCACTACGGAGTGCGCGAGCACGGCATGGGCGCGATCGTGAACGGCCTCTGCCTGCACGGCCTCAAGGCCTTCGGCTCCACCTTCTTCACGTTCGCCGACTACATGAAGGGCTCGATCCGGCTGGCCGCGCTGATGCACCTGCCGTCGATCTTCGTCTTCACGCACGATTCGATCGGCCTGGGCGAGGACGGGCCCACCCACCAGCCGATCGAGCAGCTCGCCCACCTGCGGGCCACGCCCAACCTCTACATGGTGCGGCCCGCCGGCGGCAACGAGTCGGCGCTCGCGTGGCGGTTCGCGATCGAGCAGACCAGCACGCCGGTGGCCTTCGCCCTCAGCCGCCAGGGCCTCCCGGTCTGGAACCCGAGCGCCGTCCCGGACGACGCCATCCACCGCGGCGCGTACGTGCTGCGCCACTCGTTCAGGGAGGGCGATCCCGACCTGATCCTGATCGGCACCGGCTCGGAGCTGCACGTCTGCACGGCGGCGGCCGACCTGCTGGAGGCGGACGGGATCGCCACGCGGGTGGTCTCGGCGCCCTGCCTGGAGCGCTTCGCCGAGCAGGACCAGGAGTACCGCGACTCGGTCCTGCTGCCGAGCGTCCGCGCACGCGTGTCCGTGGAGGCCGGCGCCACGCTGGGCTGGGCGGCCTGGACGACCGAGCACGGCGACCAGGTCGGCATGACGGGCTTCGGCGCCTCCGGAACGCAGAAGGACCTGTACGAGCACTTCGGCTTCACGCCGGAGAACGTCGCCGCCCGTGGCCGGGCGGTCCTCGACCGACTGGGAGCGCGAGCATGAGCATAGAATCCGATCGGCGCGCCGCCGGCCGAGCCGGCCGCTTGCCGCACGAAGCAGGGGTGAACGAGCGGCTGGCGGCGCTGACCGCCGCCGGCACCAGCGTCTGGCTCGACCAGATCCGGCGCAGCCTGATTGAGAGCGGCGAGCTCGAGCGGCTCGTGCGCGAGGACTCCCTGCGCGGCGTGACCTCCAACCCGGCGATCTTCGAGAAGGCGATCCTCGGCTCGACCGACTACGACGAGCAGGTCGCCGAGGCGGCGGGCCAGGGGCTCGACTCGCGGCAGATCTACGAGGAGATCGCCATCAAGGACGTCCAGCTCGCCTGCGACGTGCTGCGTCCGGTGTGGGACGAGGCGGGCGGGGCGGACGGCTTCGTGTCGCTGGAGGTGGAGCCCGCGCTCGCCCACGACACCGAGGGGACGCTCGAGCAGGCGCGCGATCTCTGGCGGCGCGTGGACCGCCCCAACGTGATGATCAAGATCCCGGGCACGGAGGCGGGCGTGCCGGCGATCGAGGAGGCGATCGGCGAAGGCATAAACGTGAACGTCACGCTGCTGTTCTCGGTCGAGTCCTACGCAGCGATCGCCGAGGCCTACATCCGCGGCTCCGAGCGGCGCGACAAGGAGTCAGCCATCCGCGCGCGCTCGGCCGAGCCGAGCGCTTGCGGCTTCGCGCACTCGGTGGCGAGCTTCTTCGTCTCGCGCGTGGACACGGAGGTGGACAAGCGGCTGGCGGACCTCGGCCGCGAGGAGCTGCGCGGCACCGCGGCGATCGCCAACGCCCGGGCCGCCTACATGAGGTTCAAGGAGCTCTTCCAGGGCGATCGCTTCGCCCGGCTGCGCGAGGCCGGCTGTCCCGTGCAGCGCCCGCTGTGGGCCTCCACAGGCGTGAAGGACCCGCAGTACCCGGAGACGAAGTACGTCGACTCGCTGGTGGCGCCGCACACCGTGAACACCATGCCGGCGCCGACGCTGCTCTCCTGCGCCGAGCAGCTCGAGGTGACCGGCGCCACGGCGGACCGGGACCCGAGCGCGGAGCTGGCCGCGCTGGCCGACGCGGGCATCGACATGGGGGACGTGACGAAGACGCTGCTGCGCGACGGCATCGCCAAGTTCGTCGAGCCCTTCGACAAGCTGATCGAGGGCGTGGAGCTGACGCGCGAGGGGATCGTGACCGGGCGACCGCCCACGATGCAGTCCTCGATCCCCGACGAGCTCGAGCCGCCCCTGATCGAGCGGGTCAAGCAGGCGCAGTCGGAGGGCGTGGCCAAGCGCGTGTGGCGAAGGGACGAGTCGCTCTGGGGTGGACCCGGCGTGGCAGAGATCGGCGACCGGCTGGGCTGGCTCACGATCAGCGAGAAGATGCTCGAGCACGCGCCCGAGCTGAACGCGTTCGTGGAGGGCGTGCGGGCGGACGGCTTCACCGACGCGGTGCTGCTCGGCATGGGCGGCTCTTCGCTCGGGCCGGAGGTGATCCGGCGCTCCTACGGCCAGATCCCCGACGGCCTGCGCCTGCACGTGCTCGACTCGACCGATCCCGGAGCGGTGCTGGAGGTTGAGGGTAAGGTCGACCTCGAGAGTACGCTCTTCATCGTGTCGTCGAAGTCCGGCGGCACGGTCGAGACGCTCTCGCACATGCGCTACTTCTACGCGCGCGCGGGAGGGGACGGGAAGAGCTTCGTGGCGGTCACGGATCCCGGCAGCCCGCTGGTCGACCTCGCGCGCGAGCGCGGCTTCCGGCACGTGTTCGAGAACGACCCCGAGATCGGCGGGCGCTACTCGGTGCTCTCCTACTTCGGCCTGGTCCCCGCCGCGCTGGCCGGCGTGAACGTGGAGGCGCTGCTCCACCGCTCCCAGGTGGCCGAGCAGAACTGCACGCACTTCGACGACAGCGCCTCCAACTCCGGCCTCTGGCTCGGGCTCGCCATGGGCCAGCTGGCGCTGGAGGGCCGCGACAAGGCCACCTTCGTGGTGTCCGAGCCGATCTCGAGCTTCGGGCTCTGGGTGGAGCAGCTGATCGCGGAGTCGACCGGCAAGGAGAGCAGGGGCATCCTCCCGGTGGCGGGCGAGCCGCTCGGCGATCCCGGCGCCTACGGCGACGACCGCGTTTTCGCCTACCTGCGCGACCCGGACAACGCCGACCCGGACACCGACGCGAGGATCGAGGCGCTGGCCCGGGCCGGACACCCCACGTTCACGCTCGCCGTGCACGGCGCCGCCGACCTCGGACGCATCTTCTTCTTCGCCGAGTTCGCCACCGCCGTGGCCGGCTGGGTGCTCGGCATCAACGCCTTCGACCAGCCCAACGTGCAGGAGGCCAAGGACAACACCGGCCGGATACTCGAGGAAAGCATCGCTCCGGTCCGGGCCGAGCCCGGCCCCTCGCGCACGGCGGGCCTGCCCGAGCCGCCGCCGAGCGACCTCGCCCCGGTGCTCGGCGCCTCGCCGCCGCAGTACGTGGCCATCACCGGCTTCGTGACGCCGTCGGACGAGTTCGACGCGGCCGTGGAGGAGCTGCGCGTGAAGATCCGCGACAGGACGAAGGCGACCACGACCTTCGGCTACGGGCCGCGCTACCTGCACTCGACCGGCCAGTACCACAAGGGCGGTCCGCCGAACGGGGTGTTCCTCCAGCTCTACGCACGCGCGGAGGAGGACGTGGAGATCCCCGAGGCGGGCTACTCGTTCGAGCACCTGAAGAGCGCGCAGGCGCTCGGCGACGCCCGGACGCTCCAGGAGCACGGCCTGGAGGTCGTGCGCATCGACTTGGACGGCGACCCCGCGGAAGCGGTTAGGAGGATGCTCTGATGCAGCTCGGATTCATAGGCCTCGGCAGGATGGGCGGGAACATGGTCCACCGCATCCAGCGCGACTCGGAGCACGAGTGCGTCGCCTACGCCCGCAACGAGGAGTCCGTCAGGGAGGCCGAGGGCCACGGGGCCACCGGCGCCGAGTCGCTGGAGGACCTCGTCTCGAAGCTCGAGGCGCCGCGCTCGGTCTGGATCATGATCCCGGCAGGGGATCCCACAGAGCAGACCGTCGCGGCCCTGGGCGACCTGCTCGAGGCCGGGGACACGATCATCGACGGCGGCAACTCGCGCTGGAGCGACGACAAGCGTCGCGAGCGGGCGCTCGCCGAGAAGGGGATCCACTACGTGGACGTGGGGGTCAGCGGCGGCGTGTGGGGGCTCGAGGTGGGCTACTGCATGATGGTCGGCGGCCCCGACGAGGCCGTCGAGCGGCTGAGCCCCATCCTCGACGTGCTGGCCCCGGCCGAGGACGACGAGCACGGCCCGGGGTGGGGGCACTTCGGCCCGAGCGGCGCCGGGCACTACGTGAAGATGGTCCACAACGGCGTGGAGTACGGGATGATGCAGGCCTATGCCGAGGGCTTCGCGCTGTTCGACGCCTGCGAGTACGAGCTCGACAACGCGAAGATCGCCCACCTCTGGATGCAGGGCTCGGTGGTGCGCTCCTGGCTGTGCGAGCTGGCCGCGCGCGCCTTCGAGCTGGAGGGCAACGACCTCGAGCGCCTCGCGCCGTACGTTGAGGACTCGGGCGAGGGGCGCTGGACGGTCGAGGACGCGATCGACAAGCGCATCCCCACGCCGGTGATCACGACCTCGCTGTTCGAGCGCTTCTCGTCGCGCGGGCAGAACGCGTTCGCCGCGAAGGTGAACGCCGCGCTGCGCAACCAGTTCGGCGGGCACGCCACCCGCGCCGTCGACACCGCGGCGCAGGCGCAGCCGCACGCGGAGTAGCGGATGGCCACCGTCGAGCAGCAGCCCAACCCGCTCACCGAGGGACTCGAGCGGCTGCCGGTCCATCCCACCACGCTGGTCATCTTCGGCGGCACCGGGGACCTGGCGCACCGCAAGCTGCTGCCAGCGGTCTACAACCTCGCCCACGAGGGCGCCCTGCCCGAGCGCTTCAACCTGATCGCCCTCTCGCGCTCCGAGATCGCGAACGAGGACTACCGCCACATGGCGCGCGAGTCGATCGCCAAGCACTCGCGCCGCCCGCCCGACGACCAGGTGCTGGCGAAGCTGCTCGAGCGCGTTCGCTACGTGCCCGGCACCTTCGACGACGACTCCCTCTACCAGCGACTCGAGGGCGAGCTGCGCGGGTTCGACGACGAGGCGGGGATCGGCTTCGACCGCGTCTTCTACCTCTCCACCGCGCCGGGCTTCTTCACGACGATCGTGGGCAAGCTGGGCGCCCACGGGCTCGACCGGCGCGAGGACGCCGACGTGCGGGTGGTGATCGAGAAGCCGTTCGGCACGCGCCTGGACGAGGCGCGCGAGCTGAACCGGGCGGTGCTGTCGGTGCTGGACGAGTCGCAGGTCTTCCGCATCGACCACTACCTGGGCAAGGAGACCGTGCAGAACATGCTGGCGTTCCGCTTCGCTAACGGCATGTTCGAGCCGATCTGGAACCGCAACTTCATCGACTACGTGCAGATCACCGCGGCCGAGGACATCGGCATCGGCACGCGGGCCGGCTACTACGACAGCTCGGGCGCCCTGCGCGACCTGGTCCAGAACCACATGCTCCAGCTGCTGACGCTGCTCTGCATGGAGCCGCCTGTGACCTTCTCGGCGGACGACGTGCGCGACGAGAAGGTCAAGGTGCTGCACGCGATCAAGCCGCCCGCCGCGACGGTCCGGGCGCAGTACGCCGCCGGGATGGCCGAGGGGAGGGACGTGCCGAGCTACCTCGACGAGGAAGGCGTCCCGGACGACTCGCGCACCGAGACGTACGCCGCCCTTCGCGTGGAGGTGGACAACTGGCGCTGGGCGGGGGTGCCGATCTACCTGCGCACGGGCAAGCGCCTCACCCGCAAGGTCACGGAGATCGCGGTGACGCTGCAGCCCGTCCCGCACCTCGCCTTCCAGGCCGAGGGCTCGATCGGCGTGCAGCCCAACCAGCTGGTCATGACGGTCCAGCCCAACGAGGGCGTCTCGCTCTCGCTCGGGGCGAAGATCCCGGGCACGCGCATGCGCATCCGCCCGGTGAACATGGAGTTCCTCTACGGCACCGCCTTCCTGTCCCAGTCGCCGGAGGCGTACGAGCGGCTGATCATGGACGCGATGCGCGGCGACGCGACGCTCTTCACCCGCGACGACGAGGTCGAGGGGCAGTGGCGCGTGATCGACCCGATCCTGGAGCGCTGGGCCGGCGAGGACGGTGAGCTGCCGAGCTATCCGGCCGGGTCGTCGGGGCCGGAGGAGGCGGACGCGCTGCTCGCCGACGGCCAGCGCTGGCGAGCGATCTAGTGAAGGCCTCCGGCGGGGTCTGGAGCGAGCAGGACACCACCCCGGCGGCCGTCGAGGCGGCGCTGCGGGAGCTGATCCAGGAGTGGTGCGGACGCGACGACGCCTACGCGCCCGCGCGCGTGCTGAACCTGGTGGTCGTGGTGGACCGGGAGTGGCGCGGCGAGATCATGAACCGGCTCGACCGGGTCGGCCGCTACCACCCCTCGCGCACCATCCTCTGCGCGGTCGAGTCGGGCCGCGCCACCATCGACGCCACCGTGGCGATCACCGCGGCGGACGACGACCCGAGGCCGGGCGAGCTCGCGCTCACGCGCGAGCGCGTGCTGCTCGACCTCGGCCCGCGCCACCTCGAGAAGCTCTCCACGATCGTGGACCCGCTGGTGGTCACCGACATCTCGACGGTCACCTGGTCCCCGCACGGCCACCCCGAGGCGGTGGACGCTCTGCTGGCCCTCTCGCAGGTGATCCTGGTGGACTCGGTGAACGAGCCGGACGCCACGGCGGCCGTGGCCCGCGCCCGGGAGCTGGCCGGCGGCGCCTACGTGGTGGACCTGGCCTGGCTGCGCTCCACCCCGTGGCGCGAGCGGGTGGCCTCGACGTTCGATCCGCCGCAGTGGCGCGACGAGCTGCGCCGCATCAGCTCGATCAAGGTGCGCCACCAGCCGCAGTCGGCGGTGGCCGGGCTGCTCTTCTGCGGCTGGCTGGCCGCGCGGCTCGGCTGGGAGCCCGGCTCGATGGTGCCCGGCAACGGGTCGCTGCGCGGCCACGCCCACGGTCGCCGGCAGGACGTGGACCTGGAGCTGGCGCCGGAGCCGGCCATGTCGGTACCCGGGCTGGCGGGAGTCGAGATCGGCACGGCGAGCGGGATGTCGATCGCGCTCGACCGCGGCCCGGGCGGCCTGACGGCCCGCCGCTTCGACCGAAAGGGCCGCGAGTCCTCGTGGACCGTGCTGGGCGCCTCCCGCGGCGAGGCCGGCGTCCTGGGCGAGGGAATCCGCCAGGCGCTCCTGCGCGACCCGGCCTACAAGCACGCGCTGGAGCAGGCCGAGGCGATGGTGCGGTAAGGGCGGCCGCCCCGCGTAGGGCGGGGCGGCCGCCCCGCGCTCTCAGGGCTCGATCCGGGTCACCGTGTCGTCGCGGAAGTTGGCGACCCACACGGCGCCCGCGCCGACCGCGACGCCGAGTGGCTGGGTGCCGACCGGGATCGGACGGCCGACCACGCGGCCGTTCTCCGGGTCGATCCGGGTGACCGTTCTCGCGTCCGCGCTCGTGACCCACACGAACCCCTCGCCGAAGGCGATGTCGCGCGGGTTGGCGCCGACCCTGATCGGATCGCCGATCGGCCTGCCCGTCCTCGCGTCCAGGCGGCTGACGGTGTCGTCGCCGGAGTTCGCGACCCACGCGGAGCCGCCGCCCACCACGACGCCGCGCGGTCCCTCGCCGACGCGGATCGGCTGACCGATCAGGGTGGAGTTGGCCGGGTCCAGGCGCGTGACCGTGCCGTCCCCGTTGTTCGTGACCCAGACGGCGTTCTCGCCGACGAAGACCCCGATCGGCTTGTCGCCGACGCCGGTTGCTCCGATTTCGACGGCGGAGGCGCGGTCTACCCGGCTGACCGTGTCGCTGCCGCTGTTCGCCACCCATACGATCTGCTCGCCGAGCGAGACTCCCTCGGGCCGATCGCCGATCGGGACGGGCGCCCCGGCCACCGGCGCCTCGTCCGCGTTCTCGATGCGCTGCACTGCGTCGCCGTCGCTGAGGGCCACCCACACGACGCTCTTCCCGACGGCGACGCCGTCCGGGTTGGGGCCGGTTGACACGACCTCTCCCACCCTGTTGGTGCGGGGGTCTACGGGGGCGATCGCGCCCTTGCGGGCGAGGGAGACCCAGACGGTGCCCCCGCCCACCGCGATCCCGTCCGGACCGCCCTCGACGTCGATCGACGCCACCACCTCCGGCGGCTCCGCCCGCTCGGCCTCTCCCTCCCCGCCCGGCTCGCCGCCGCGCTCGGCTGCCTCGCCGCCGAAGTCGAGCGCGCCCGAGGCCGCGAGCAGCGCGACGGCCACGC